>CAZDYT010000691.1:0-2632 GCA_964509395.1 uncultured bacterium | reverse complement strand
GCGGCGGACGTCCGGGTACTCGCCCACCTCGCAGTCGGCGACGAAGCGCCAGTGTGTGCCCACGGGGAGGCTCTGCTCCTGCTGGCAGGCGATGGTGCACGTCTGGCAGCCGACGCACCGCGCGAGATCGATCACCATCCCCCAGCGCATCACCTTCTCGGAGGGGGGCTATCGCCCCCCTGCCGAACCTCCCCCCGGGTTTGCGCGGGCAAAGCCCGCGCTCGGACGCGCCCGATCATCAGCACGTGGCCGAGGAGCAGCGCGTCGCGCCCGCTCACTCTCGGAGCCTCCGGACGGCGACGGGGACGAGGTCGGCGCCGCTTCCCGTCGCGTCGGTCAACGCCAGGTCCATGCTGGCGACCTCGTTCAGGTTCGGCATCCCGAGGTCCCGGGCGAACGGGGTCGCCCAGTGGCCGAACTGCTGGAGCACCACCGCGACGTCCGGCCGCACGCCCTCCCGCAGGATCGCGCGGCCCCGCGTTTTCCCCGTCGGCGATTCGATCTCGACGAGGTCACCCTCGCCGATCCCGAGCCGCCGCGCGGCGCCGCGGTTCAGCAGCACGCCGAAGTGCCCCGCCACGTGGCGCGCGGCGGCCGCGAGGATCGGCAGCGAGACGTTGGAGCCCCAGGAGTACTGCATGCTCCGGCTCGTGAGGAGCCAAAAGGGGAACTCCTCGGTCCTGCGGCCGTGCCGGATGGCCGTCTGCCGCCAGATGCCGGGAAAGTCCTTCCAGCTCGGGAGCGGCTGGTACTCCGTGAGCTGCGCGTCCCACCACGTGATCTCCCGCTCGTGGAGGCGCGCGGCCAGCTCCTCCCCGATCCGCTTGATCCGCTCCTGGTACGGCAGCTCGTAGCGGAGCCCCTTGGCGACCATCGCCCCGTGGAGGTAATAGTGGCGGGTCTCGAACGGGACGACGAAGACGCCGTGGCGGCGGAACCAATCGAGGTCGCGCTCATCGGCCCCGCCGGTCAGCGCGCGCGTCGCGGCGCGGCAGACGCGGTCCCAGATCTCGGAGGCGGAGGGCCGCGCCCCGGGAGGGAGGGTGTAGTCGTAGCCGGGGCCGCGGAGCGGCGCCGTGGTGCCGGCGCCACGGTTCAGGGCCTCCAGGTACTCGTCGAGGACCCCGACGCGCGCGGCCAGCTCCGTGGCGACGTCGGTGAGGTCGCGCGTGTCGCAGGGAGGCGGGACGACGGGCTGGCGGAGGGCCCAGCCCGTGTGCTGCCAGTACTGCTCGATGTATTTCGTCCCGCCGATCCGGTAGAGCTGGAGCGACTCGAGGTCGGTCGCCTCCGGCAACAGGAGGTCCGCGTACCAGTTCGTCTCGTCCTGGGTGTAGGCGAACGCCGCGACGAAGGGAAACCGCTCGAGCTCCCGCTCGACGCGCCCGGTCTCCCAGTTCGAGATCGCGGGGTTCGTCCGGTAGATGATCCAGACATCCGGGAGCGTCGGCGCGGGCCACGGCTTCGGCGGGTCCTCGAGGAACAGCCACGGCAGGTGCGCGGGCCCGAGCGCCGCCGACCACGGCGAGTCGGCGGCGAGCGGCACGAGCGTGCGGTAGGCGTTCCGGATGTGCGGGACGCCCGCCCAGGTGTCCTTGCCGGTCGGGTTGACGGGCTGATCCATGAAGCCGTCCGGCCCGGGTCGGACGGAGTCGAGCCGGTTCTGCGCCGGCCGGTTCAGCCGCACCGTGGTGCCGAGGATCCCGCCCGGGACCTCCAGGGCACCGACGAGCGCCGCCAGCACGGTCCGCGCCCAGCAGCATTCATACCCGCCCCAGCCGTTCGTCACGGTCTTGCCGAGCACCACCGCCACGGGCCGGTGCGGGTACTGCACGCCGTCGATCTCGATCGTCGCGCCCACCCGCGCGTGCTCCAGATATTCCCGCGCGAGACGCCGGATCGTCGCCGCCGGCACGTCGGCCACCTCGGCGGCCCACTCCGGCGTGTACGCGCGCACGTGCGCGAGCAGCCGCGCGAACGCCGGCCGCGCGCGGTCGGCCACGCTCCGCCGGGCGCCGTCCGCGCCCACCTGGACCCCGGCCGCGATGTAGCTCCCGTCCAGCGCCGGCTCCCCGCAGTCCGGGTCGTCGAACGGCACCGGGCGGTCGCGGCCCAGGTCCCACACGAGCGGCTTCCCGGTCCCGGGGTCGCGGAGGTAGTACCCACCGGGGCCGACGAGGTACGGCGAGCTCGTCATGTGCCGGAGAAACGGCAGGTCGCAGACGGCGCGCCAGTCGTGCTCGATCAGGATCACGTGGAGCAGCGCCAGGAGCACGGCGGCGTCGGTCTTCGGGCGAATCGGCACCCACTCGGCGGCCCCGGCGCCGGTCACGGAGAGGTGGGGCTCCACCTGCACCCACGTGAGGCCCCGCGCGCGGGCCTCGACGTGGCGGAAGACCCCGGTGACGCCGCCCGAGGCGTCGCCGTTGTAGCCGAAGGAGAGCACGAAGTCGCAGCGCGGCAGGTCCGCGGCCACCGTGAAGGCGCGGTGCCAGAACTCGCCGTAGAGGTGCTCGGAGTGGTAGCACTTCACGCCCTGGCCGCTGCCGATGCCCTGGTCCACGGGGCCCCAGGCGGCCAGGAAGGCGGCGAAGGTCCCGAGGTAGGCGGGCGCGATACCGCCCGAGCCGAA
>CAZDYT010000690.1:0-2638 GCA_964509395.1 uncultured bacterium | reverse complement strand
CTTGTTCATAGCCGCCTGGACCTCCACCGGCGGCTGGATCTCCCGGATCTCGACCGACGTGACCTTGACCCCCCAGCGCTCGGTGACCTCGTCGAGCTTGGTGCGCAGGACCTGGTTGATCTGCTCGCGCTTGGCCAGCACGTCGTCGAGCGGGATGTCCCCGACCACGGCCCGCAGGGTCGTCGTGGCAATCCCCTGCGAGGCGCCGGCGAAGTCCCGGACATTGAGGACCGAGGCGGTCGGGTCCACCACCTTCCAGTAGACCAGGAAGTCGATGTTGATCGGGGCGTTGTCCCGGGTGATGCAGGTCTGGCGCGGGATCTCGAGGAACAGCTCGCGGAGGTCGACGCGCACGGCCCGATCGATGATCGGCCACAGCCAGACGACTCCGGGGCCCCGCTGGCCGATCGAGCGGCCGAGCCGAAACACGACGAGCCGCTGATACTCCGGGACGATCCGGATGGAACTCCACAGGATGATCAGGCCGAGGACGATGACCAGCGCGTAGGCGATCACGCTCTCCATGGCAGGGCCCTCCCCTGGCGGCTGTGAGGCACGGGGCTAGTGCCGTGGCCGAACCCCGTCGCATCGATCATCTCGGCCACAGGCCGAGGCGGTGGGGCGATGAAACTTGACTCGTTGACCACGAGCTTGGTGCTTCAAGGACTCTGGCGGGAGATCCTGACACCGGCCGGGATCTCTCCAGGCACGTCGAGCAGTGCCGCGGCGACGCGATCGACGCCGATCCCCTCCCACGGGTTCGGCGCGCCCGCGCCCGCCCCGGCGAGCACTCTCACGCGCGCCCCGACCGGGGCCCAGCCCACAGGGTCGGTGGGACCAAAGAGCGCGAGCGTGGGACAGCCGACCGCTGCGGCGAGGTGGCTCAAGCCGGAGTCGTTCCCGACAAAGACCCGCGTCGTCGCGAAGAGCGCGACGAGCTGCCTGAGGGACAGGTCGCGCGCGATCCGAACCTCGGCGAGGCCCGCCTCGACGGCGAAGCGCGCCGCCGCCTCGGCGTCGGCGGGTCCGGTCACCGCCACGACGGGGAAGCCGGCCGCCTCGAGGCGGCGGGCCAGCCGCGGGTATCCGGGCCAGATCTTCGCCGGGCTTCCCGCGCCCGGATGGAGCACCACTGCCGCGTCTCTTTCGAGAGCCCGCGCGGCAAGCCACGCCGCCACCCAGCCTCGCTCCGCGTCCCCGGCCGCGAGCCGCACCAGCGGGAGCGTGGCCGGTGGTGGACCGAGCGGCGCGAGCGTGTCCAGGAGATGGCGACTCGCGTGGCGCGGAGACCCCGGCGGCGGCGTCGCCGGGGCGACGAGCGCGACTCGTCCGAGTCCCTCGAGATGCGCGCGGTAGACCGGATCCCCGGCGCCGAACCAGGAGACGATCAGATCGTGGGCGCTCAGCGTCTCGAGGAGCCCGGGCTCGGGCTCCGTCATGAAGAGGCGATGGAGGGTCAGGCGGTCGAACTCGACCGTCGCCTCGGCGTAAGCCGAGCCCTCCAGAAGCCCCGCCACGCGCGGCGTGACGGCGACCGTCCGCCGGATTCCCGGCGCGAGCTGTGCCAGGTGCGCGAGCGCGGGCAGGGCGAGCAGGACGTCGCCGAGCGCGCCCGGATGGAGAATGAGCCCGCGCCGGAGAAGCCTCATGCCAGAGGCGCCGTCACCCGGATGGGGCCCCCGTACCTCGCCCCGGCTCGACGCTCGCGGGGATGCGCCCCGCGGGGGCAGGCACCGGCGCGAACCGGTCGACGAGCCGAAGTCCCAGCTGCCCGGCCCACCAACCGATGAGCGCCCCGCCGAGGACGTCGGAGAGGAAGTGCGCGTTGAGGAGAACGCGCGAAGCGCCGACGCCTCCGGCGACCGCCAGCCAGATCCGGCGACGCGCGGGCACGACGTGGGTGAGGGCCGCAGCCACGGTGAACGCCGTGGCCGCGTGACCAGAGGGGAAGCTGTGGTAGCGGGAGTCCGCGAAGCACGGCCAGTGAAAGAAGCCGGTTGCCGCGCTCTCGGGCGGCGACGTGCGGGCGGCGGCCGGCCCCCTTGAGTCGACGCCCCATCCGTCGACGAGCCTCGGGCGTGCGCGACACGCGAGCTGTTTCACCCCGTGGCTGGCGAGGCTGCCGATCGCGACGCCGCCGAGCCCGCCCAGGCTCACCCGCAGGAGCCCGACATCGGCCGTCCGATACGCCACGACCGCGAGTCCCCCGAGGAGGCCGGAGGCCGCCCACGCGGTGCCGAGCAGTGTGAAGCCGTTCGAGAGCAGGCGCACCTCGTGGGAGACCACGTATCGGAACGCGAGGTCGTGCACGGTGGTATCCAGCGGAAGAGCGGCCGCGAGCACCAGGAGACACACGACGACGACTTGAGAACCTGCTGCCCTTCCCAGCGGCCGCATGGCTCTCCCTAGCACTGCCGCCCGAGCCGTGTCAAGCGCCGAGCCGAGCGCTCGACGCCGCGCGCCGGGACGGAGTCCAGAATCATGAAGCGCTTGGTGAGCGGACTTTTGATGCTCGGCCGCGTGGCAGTGGGCCTGGCCACCCCCACCCCGGCGCGGAGCGCACCGCGACCCGCCGCCGGGATGCCTGTGCCGGGTGACGCGGGCCGCTCACCCCGCGCTCGTGCGGGAGCGAGCACCG
>CAZDYT010000689.1:0-2647 GCA_964509395.1 uncultured bacterium | reverse complement strand
GGGGGAACTCGCCTGGGAGGCTCTCGCAGTCGCGCGCCTCGCTGTCGGGGTGCTCGTCGAGCGCCACGGCGAGCATGGGTTCATCCATGGGCCGGTGGTGGTCGAGCCCCCGCGTTCGGCAGAGCCCCTGGACGTCGCCGCCCAGCTCATCGCGCCGCTCCTCCAGCAGGCGGCCGAGGCTCAGGTGAACACGCTGTTCACGCGCCCACAAGGGCTCGATCGCCTCTGGGTGCGCTTCGGCTTCGTCCCCGTCCCCGAAGCGTTCCTCCCGGCGGCGTTCCGAAATCGGCCGGGGACGGGGCTCCACGCGTGGCGGCGGCCGGGGACTTACACGATCGCGATCCCCGAGGCCGAGAGGGGGCGCCGCCGCGGGCGGTAGTGGCGTGCCGATAACCGCCGCATCCCGGCGTCGCGACCAGACGGTCGTCGGCGGCGCACGCCTCGGGCGGGTACCCCCTGGGCGCTCGCCTCGCGGGTACCCGCCCTGCGTCGCTGGGCCGCTCGGGTCCCGGCCCGGCCGGGGCTCGTCACGCGGCTCATGATCGCGGCCTTGGCCGGCGGCACCGGGGCCGCCAAGCTGCTGCGGGGCCTCGCGCGGCTGGTGGACCCCGCACGGCTCCTGATCGTCGGCAACACCGGGGACGACCTCGACTGCTGGGGCCTCCACGTCTGCCCCGACCTCGACTCCGTGACCTACGCGCTCGCGGGGCGGCTCGACCCGGGCAAGGGGTGGGGAATCCAGGACGACACCTTCCACTGCCGGGACGCCATGGGGCGGCTCGGCGTCGAGACCTGGTTCGCCCTGGGCGACCGGGACCTCGCCACGCATCTCCGCCGCACGGAGCTGCTCGCGCGCGGCGCGACACTCTCGGCCGCCACGCGAACCCTCGCCGACGCCTTCGGGGTCACCGCCCGGCTCACGCCGATGTCGGATGACCCGGTTCGGACGCGGGTCCGCACCCCCGCGGGGTGGCTCGGCTTCCAGGAGTTCTTCGTCCGCGAGAAGGCGCAGCCGGAGGTGTGTGAGGTGGTGTATGAAGGCGCGGCGACGGCGCGTCCCGCGCCCGGCGTTCTCGAGGCGATCGGCGATGCTGAGGCCGTGATCGTCTGCTGCTCGAACCCGGTCACCTCGATCGGCCCGATTCTCGCCGTCCCTGGGATCACCGACGCCCTCGAGTACACGCCGGCCCCCGTCCTGGCGGTGAGCCCGATCATCGGGGCCGGCCCGGTCAGCGGTCCGGCGGGGAAGTTGCTCCTCGCCCGCGGCTTGCCCGTCTCGGCGCTCAGCATCGCCGAGATCTACTCGCCGTGGCTCGACGTCCTCGTCTTCGACCGCCGGGACACGGCGCTCGCCTCCGAGGTCGCCCGGCGCGGCATCCGGCCGGTCCCCACCGAGACGCTCATGACCGACGCGGCCGCCGAGACGGCTCTCGCCCGCGCCGTGCTCGACGCCGTGGGGCTCACCCCGTGAAGGCCCGGGCCGGAACCCGAGCCCGGGTCGGACGCAGGGCGCGGAGCCGCGACCGAAGGGACCGGGGGGGGCGACCCGGAGCGACCGGTGTCGGTCCGGACCTGAAGGTGGCGGTCGTCCCCGCCAAAGACTTCGGGACCGCCAAGCAGCGGCTCGCCCGGGCCCTGCCCGCCGACGCGCGCTCCGCCCTCGCGCGGGCGATGCTGGAGGACGTGCTCGCGGCGCTCGGGGCAGCCGGCCTCGACCGCATCCTCGTCGTCACGCCGGATCCGGGCGCCGCCGCGCTCGCCAAGCGCTACGGGGCGGCGGTGCTCGCCGAGCGCGAGAGCGAAGGGCACACCGCCGCCGTCGCGCGCGGTCTCGCCGCCTGCCGCGAGCTGGGCGCGGCCGTCATGCTCACGGTCCCGGGCGACGTCCCGTGCGCCACCGCCGACGAGGTCCGCGCGATCCTCGCGGCGTGCGGCCCACCGCCCTCCGCCGTCTTCGTGCCGTCGCGAAGCGGCCTCGGCACCAACGCGGCCTGCCTCGCGCCACCCGACGCCCTGCCGCTCCGCTTCGGCGAGCCGTCGTTCGCCGACCACCTGGCGGCCGCCCGCGCGCGGGGGATCGAGCCGGTCGTCCTCCCGCTCCCGGGTGTCGGGCTCGACATCGACGGGCCGGAGGATCTCGAGGGGCTCCTCGCCTCCGGGCCCGAGACCCACGCGGCGCGGGCGATCCGGTCGTCGGGCTACGGCCCGGGGGCGCGCACGCCCCGGCTCGAGGTGCTCGGGATCCGCGGGATCCCCGAGGTGCGATCCCGGGATGACCTGGGGGGGCTCCTGGTGTCTGCCGCCCAGGCGCAGGGCACGCCGCTCCAGACGGGGGACGTGCTCGTGGTGAGCCAGAAGGTCGTCTCGAAGGCCGAGGGCCGGCTCCTGCGGCTCGACGGGGTGACGCCGTCGGCGTTCGCCCGCGAGGTCGGGCAGAGCCTCAAGAAGGACGCACGGCTCATCGAGGTGATCCTGCGGGAGTCGCGCCGCATCGTGCGGATGGATCGCGGCATCCTGATCACCGAGACCCACCACGGCCAGGTCTGCGCGAACGCCGGCGTGGACCAGTCGAACGCCGGCGCGGGCCGGGTGAGCCTCCTGCCGGAGGACCCCGACGCCTCGGCGCGCGCCCTGGTCGACCGCGTCC
>CAZDYT010000688.1:0-2651 GCA_964509395.1 uncultured bacterium | reverse complement strand
GACATCCTGGGCTCGGCCGACGCCTCCGCGCGGTACGTGCTCCCGCCGTCCGAGGAAGACCGCTTCGGGGGTCACCCGACGCTCGCCTTCACCTTCGGCACCGGGGGCCTCCTGGTCTACCCGCTCCGCTTCGGCGCCGCGACGGTCCTCTCGGGGCCGTTCGAGCCGGAGCGCATGCTCGAGACGATCGCGCGACACCGCATCAGCGTCGTTTTCTGCGCTCCGACCTCGTACAAGCTGATGCTCCGCGTGCCGGCGATGGAGAAGCGGTTCGACCTCGGGAGCCTGCGGCTCTGCGTCTCCGCGGCCGAGCCGCTCCCGGCGGCCACCTACGAAGAGTGGGTCGGCCGCACGGGGAAGGAATGCCTCGACGGGATCGGGTCGACCGAGATGTTCCACATCTTCGTCTCGTCGACGAAGGGCCACGTGCGGCCGGGGGCCACGGGGATCGCCGTGCCGGGCTACGACTGCCGCGTGGTGGACGAGGAGGGCCACGAGGTCCCCCGGGGCGCGGCGGGCCTCATCGCGATCAAGGGCCCGACCGGCTGCAAGTACTGGCGGAAGCCGGATCGGCAGGCGGAGTACGTGCGCTTCGGCGGCTGGAACGTGACGGGTGACGTCTACGTCCAGGACGAGGACGGGTACTTCACGTACCAGTGCCGCTCGGACGACATGATCGTCTCCGCGGGCTACAAGATCCCCGGGCCCGAGCTGGAGCACGTGCTGGACGAGCATCCCGCGGTGGCGGAGTCCGCCGTCGTGGCGACACCGGACGAGACACGGGGGTTCGTGCCGAAGGCCTTCATCGTCCTCAAGCCCGGCTTCCAGCCCTCCGACGCGCTGGCCAAGGAGATCCAGGCGCACGTGAAGCGAGAGCTGGCGCCGTACAAGTACCCGCGGCGGGTCGAGTTCGTCACCGAGCTCCCGCGCACGGAGACGGGCAAGATCCGCCGGGTCGAGCTGCGCCGGCAGGAGGCCGCGCGCGCCGGCCAGCGCTAGGCGGCGGGCTTGGTGGCGACGAACAGGAAGCGGTTGACGCTGAAAAAGTACTCGCCGTCCCCCGTGCGGCCGCGGAGATCCGCCTCCCAGGCCTCGGCCTCCTCGCGCGGGACCCCCTGCCGGATTGCCGACTCTTTCGTCGGGCCGATGATGCCCGCGCTGAAGGAGCCGGGCTCGCAGCGGAGACTGAGGATCGGGATCACGCTCGCCTGCGAGAGCTCGAGGCCCGCCTTTCGCAGGAGCCGGGGCAAGAGCGGAGGCAGGCGGGCCTGGGCGAAGTCCGCCACTCGAGCCTCCATCACCCGCCGATGCCGGGCGCGGTCACCCGTGAGCCAGACGCACGAGTCCCAGTCCGTGTCCACGACCGCGAAGCGGCCACCGGGGCGGAGCACGCGCGCCGCCTCGGCCAGCGCCCCCTCGACGTCGGCCACGTACAGATAGACCTGTACGCCGACCACAAAGTCGAACGACCCCCGGGGAAATGCGAGCTGCGCCGCATCCCCCACGGCCAGCTCGATGCGCTCGGCCAGCCGCTCGCGGCGGACGCGCTCGCGGGCGGCGGCGATCATGTCCCGGCTCGCGTCGATCGCCACGATCCGCCCGAGCTCCCCGACCTCGCGTGCCAGCTCGCACGCGAGAAAGCCCGGCCCGCAGCCGACGTCGAGCCCGCGCTCCCCAGGACGGACGCCGAGCGCCGCGCGGGTCAGCGCCCGCTGTTCGGCGATCTCGGGCACCGCGTACATCCGCTCCAGCCGCGCGGCCGCTTGTGCGTCGAACTTGCGCGCCATGGCGACGGCCAGTCTAGCACGCGGCGCCGAGTTGACCCGCCGGGGCCCGCGGGCTAAGCTCGGCGCACCGACACGGCCTACATCGGCCGGTGGCTCGCGGATCTGGCCCGGGTCGCCGAGGATCGCGAAGTGCTGGCCCGGTTCGAGCGGGCCTGGGCGGCATACGGGCCACCCGGCTGAGAGCGGGAGGGGGAGCACCGCGTGAAGTGCCCCGCGTGCCAGCGGGAGAATCCGGCGGGGGCACGATTCTGTACCGATTGCGGGGCCCGCCTGGACGTCGCCTGTCCGGCGTGCCAGCACGCCAACCCCGCGGGGAGCCGCTTCTGCAATAGCTGCGGGGACCAGTTGGGGGCGGAAGCGCCTGCCGCGCCGACCTCCCGCTTCCCCTCGCTCCACGCGTACACCCCGAAGCATCTCGCCGAGAAGATTCTCAGCTCGAAGAGCGCGCTGGAAGGCGAGCGCAAGCAGGTGACCGTGCTCTTTGCCGACCTCAAGGGGTCCATGGAGTTGCTGGCCGACCGAGACCCCGAGGAGGCCCGCCGGCTCCTGGATCCCGTCCTCGAGCGCATGATCGAGGCCGTCCACCGCTACGAGGGCACGGTGAACCAGGTCATGGGCGACGGCATCATGGCCCTCTTCGGGGCGCCGGTGGCCCATGAGGATCATGGGGTGCGGGCCTGCTATGCGGCCTGGGACATGCAGGCCGCCCTCCGGCGCTACGCGGACGAGCTCCGCCGCGTCCACGGCGTCGCCGTGCAGATCCGGGTCGGCCTCAACTCCGGCGAGGTCGTCGTCCGCGCCATCGGCTCCGACCTCCGCATGGACTACACCGCCGTCGGCCAGACCACCCACCTCGCCGCCCGC
>CAZDYT010000687.1:0-2653 GCA_964509395.1 uncultured bacterium | reverse complement strand
TCCAGCGACGCCGTAGCACGCCGCTCTTGTGATCGGTACCCATACAGGCGTACACGAAGGCTCGCATAGAGCCTGATCCGTCCGTCCGGGGCGACGGGGCGCGAACGTTTGGACGTCCGCCAGCGCTGGTATGACCAGCGTGGCGATGAGGGCAAGAAGAATGAGGGCGGGCAGGGAACCAAGTCGGGTCATGAGGGTCCTCCGACTCGATGGGTTGGGGTGGAGCGCGCGCCGTCTGCGGACAGTGGTCGTTTAGCAGAGTGGCCGGGAAGGCGCGATGCAGGTCTGCGGCGAGGGTATGGCGGAAACGGCTCGGAGCGCTGGTCATGCGGCACGAACCGTCCCCCGGGTCTCGACTATGCACAAGCTGTCGAATCCCGTCGGGGACACCACCGCCTTTGTAAGTACTAACCCACCGAGAATGCGGCCAACCGACGCCTGGCCGCTGACTGGCAGAGACCCCGGCCAGCGGCGGTCAGCTGGCCGTGAGCGGGCGGCCCTCGCGCGCGGAGCGCAGCAAGAGGCGAGCGAAGGCGAGGACGCGGCGGCCCTCCTCGGCGGTCAGCACGGCCCGTGGCTCCTCGCCGTGCAGGAACCGGACGAAGTGCTGGGTGGAGCGCCGGAAGCTCACGCCCCAGTCGCTCTCCAGATCGTGGAAGGCGCGGATCTCGCCGTCCGCGTAGAGGGTCAGCGCCGGCTCGTCGAGGAAGCGGTCGCTGCAGCGGTTCACCTCGATGATCCCGGTCTCCCCGGTGATCTCGAACTGCTCGTGGCTCGCGTAGTAGTCGGTGCGGACCCGCAACCGCGGCGCCACCGTCACGTCCCAGACCGCGTGGACCGGGGGTGCGCGGTGGCGCCACACGAGGGACGCGGGTGCATCCACCTGGTGGCCGGCCGGCATCCGGGTGGCCTCGATCCAGGCGAAGGCGTCCCGCACGTCGCCGAAGAGCCAGAGCGCCACGGCCAGCATGTGGTGGCCGTGGTCGAAGACCAGCGGCCCGCCGAGCCCTTTCTCCACCAGCTCGTAGCGCCATCGCTGGGTCTTGGGCGCGACGGGCCAGGCCAGCTCCCGATTCCCGGCCAGCACCTTCATCCGGAAGTGGAGCGGCCGGCCGATCGCGCCGGCCTCGAGCAGCTCCTTCGCCTTCACGAGCGGCGGGTAGAAGACGAAGTTCTCGAAGACCTTGAGGTGACGGCCGGCGGCCCGGGCGGCCGCCACCATGGCGTCGGCCTCCTCGACTGTCATGGCCATCGGCTTCTGCACCGAGACGTGGGCGCCCGCCCGCAGCGCGGCCACGACCATGTCGTGGTGGGCGGGGTGGGGCGTCAGGATCTCCACGACGTCGAGGCCCTGGCGCAGGAATGCCTCGTAGTCCTGGAACCCGGCTGCCGCGGGGAACGCCGCCCGTCGCTCCCGGAGTCGCTCCTCCCGGCTGTCGCAAAGCGCGACGACCTCGGCGCTCGGGTTGTCCCGATAGCCGGGGGCGTGGAGGTCGAAGATCCGGCCGAGGCCCGCGATGCCGACGCGCAGGGGCTTCATTTCAACGCGCCGAGGGAGAGCCCGCCGACCATGTAGCGGCCGACCAGGTAGAAGAAGAGGGCGAGGGGCAGCATCGAGAGGAACGACGCGGCGGCCATCTCGTTGTAGAACGTTTGGTGCTCCGACTTGTAGGCGGCGATCGCGAGCGGCAGCGTGTTGACCGTGCCGCGCGAGAGGATGAGCGCGAAGAGGAACTCGATGTAGCTCGCCAGGAAGACGAAGCAGGCCGTCACGGCCAGCCCCGGGGCGGCCAGCGGCAGCACCACCCGGCGGAGGCCACCGAGGAGCGTCGCCCCGTCGATCCAGGCCGCCTCCTCCAGCTCCACCGGGAGCGTGTCGAAGAAGCCCTTGAGGAGCCAGACTGCCAGGGGCAGCGACAGCAGCGTGTGGACCAGGGCCAGCCCCAGGTGGGTGTCGACCAGCCGGTAGCGGCTCATCAGGAGGAAGATCGGGACGGCCAGCGACACGCCCGGCGTCATGCGGACGACCAGGAGGCTGTCGAAGGCGACCCGCAGGCCCCGCGAGCGGAAACGGGAGAAGACGTAGGCGGCGCCGATCGACAGGCTCAGGCAGAACGTCACGGCAAGGACCGACACGGCGAACGAGTTGACCACGTTGGGGACGATGGAGAACTTGGCGCCGACCTCCACGAAGTCGCCACCGACGAGCACCGCGCCGTAGGAGCGGAGCGTCATCACGTCGGGCAGGGCCAGGCGGCGGGGGATGTGGCCCGGGATCGTGAGCGAGGTCAGGAAGTACCAGGAGAAGGGGAAGAGCGACCAGGTGGCGACGGCCAGTCCCGCGACCACCAGGAACCCCCTCCAGACCGGCGAGCGGCGGGTCACCGGGCCTCGCGCCGCCGCCCGAAGGCGAGGAACAGGTTCACCACGATCAGCGGGAAGATCATGGTGGCGAGGCCGTAGGCGCTCGCCTTGCCGAACTGGAGGTCCATGAAGGCGGCCTTGTAGGTGGCCACGGTGAGGGTCGTGGCGCTGGTGCCGGGCCCGCCCTGGGTCATGATCCAGAGGTAGTCGAACGCCCGGTACGTGTCGAGCGTCTTGATCGTGAGCGCGATCACGATGACCGGGCGGAGCAGCGGGAGCACCACGTGGC
>CAZDYT010000686.1:0-2656 GCA_964509395.1 uncultured bacterium | reverse complement strand
GGCGGTCCGCCTCGATAAAGAGCGTGGCGTAGCCGGCCATGATCCAGCCCGGGATCTCCGTGTAGCCGGGGTATGCCGTGTCGCAGATCACCTGCCAGCCGTGCTTCGCGCTCTCGGACGCCGCCTGACGCACGGTCTCGTCGTAGCTTCCGTCGACCACGACCACGTCCGCGCCCTCGGCGCGGAGCGACGCCAGGCGCGCGGGCACGGTGTGGCCGGGGACGAAAATGACGGCCCGCCGCCCGAGCCGCCTCGCCGTCCACGCCACGCCCCGGCCGTGGTTTCCAGCCGTCGCGGTCGTGAAGGTCACGGGCGTGGTCCGTTCGCGCAGGAAGCGATGGATGGCATAGGCGGCGCCGAGCGCCTTGAAGGCGCCCAGGCCAAAGCGCTTCGACTCGTCCTTGACCCAGACCTCGCCGAGCCCGAGCTCCGCGGCGAGCTCCGGGAGCGCGAGGAGCGGGGTCGGCGCGTAGCCCGGCAGGGAGCGGTGAAGCTCCCGCACGTCCTCGGCCGGGGGCGGCACCAGGGCCGCCGGCACGGCGGCCTGACGGAAGGGGTTCCGGGCGAAGCGCACGCGGTCCGAGTCCGGCGCCATGGCCGCTTCAAGATCACCACGGCTTGGTGTATCTTGCAACCCGTGCCCGCGACGAGGGCCGGTCCGGAGGACGCACTCGGCAGATCGAGGTCACTGGCAACCTGGCTGATTCGCTGACGAGGAGGTTCCGCATGGCGCACGAGACGTACGCCAACAAGTTCGGTCTGCGGCCGGTGGCGCTCGGCCGGCGCGGCATGGTGGCGACCGCGAACCCCCTGGCGACCATGGCAGGCGTGCGGGTGCTGGCCCGCGGCGGCAACGCGGTGGACGCGATCGTCGCGGCGGCAGCCGCGATCGGCGTGGTCGAGCCGTACATGTCGGGGATGGCCGGCTGCGGCGTCTTGCTGCTGACCCGACCCGGGCAGCCGCCGCGCGCGCTCACCTTCTTCGGCCGGGCGCCGGAGGGCGCGCGGCCGGACAAGCTGCCGCAGAGCGCGCGGGAGCGCGGGGCCCTGTCGGTGGCGGTGCCCGGGAACCTGGCGGGCTGGGCCCGGGTCCTGGCCGACCACGGCACGGTCCCGCTCGCCGAGGCCCTCGAGCCCGCGATCGAGCTGGCCGAGGGCGGGTTCCCCATGACGGTCTTCGACCGCCAGATGTTCGACGAGCACGAAGAGCGCCTCAACCCCGAGGCCGTCCGCGTCTACCTCCAGGGCGGGCGGCCGCCCGAGGCCGGGGCGCGCGTGGTCCAGCCCGACCTCGCGGCCAGCTTCCGCAAGATCGCCCGCGAGGGGATCGCGACCTTCTACGAAGGCGAGCTCGCCGAGGCGATCGCGCGGGACATGGCGGCGAGCGGCGGCCTGATCACCCTGCGGGACCTCAAGGCCTACCCGGCGACGCTCCAGTGGACCGACGCCCTGGTCACGACCTATCGCGGCGTGCGGGTCTTCGCCCCGCCGCCGCCCTCGAGCGCCATCCAGGTCCTCGAGACGCTGAACGGCATGGCCGGCTGGGACCTGAGCGCCACGGCGCACCTCGGCCCGGAGCACCTGGCGGTGATCGCCGAGGCCTGTCGGGCGGCGCGCATGGACACGGAGCGGTTCGTGGCGGATCCCGCGTTCGTCAAGGTCCCGGTCGAGCGGCTCCTGAGCCCGGCGCACACCGAGGAGCTGCGCGTCGAGATGCGCGGCCGCCTCGGCCGGCCCGGCACGCGGGCCGGAGCCGCCCGGGGCGTGGCGACGGGCGCCGCGCCCGGAGCGTCGACGACCCATCTCGCTGCCTGCGACGCCAGCGGGCTCGCGGTGAACATCACGCAGAGCCTCGGCGGCGGGTTCGGGAGCGGGGTCGTCGTGCGCGGGACCGGGATCGCGCTGAACAACGCGCTCCACTGGACCAGCTCCGAGCCCGGGCACCCGAACGTGCTCCAGCCCGGCAAGCGGCACGAGTGGCCGGTGGCCCCGGTGCACCTCTACCGCGACGGGGAGTTCTGGGCGACCGTGGGGACGCCGGGGAGCTACGGCATCCTCGTGACCACGGTTCAAGTGCTCTCGCACCTGATCGACTTCAACCTCAACGTCCAGGACGCCATCGGCGCGCCGCGCTTCCGCTGGGCCGACGAGGCGGTGGACCCGCTGCCGGCCGAGACCCTGCGGATGGAGTCGCGCGTCCCCGAGGCGACGCGGCAGGCGCTCGCCGAGCGCGGGTACGTCCTCGATCCCTTGGGCGCGTGGTCGATGCGGGTCGGTGGCGTTCAGGCCGTGATGCGCGACCCCCGGACGGGCTGGCTCATGGGCGGGGCGGATCCCCGGCGGAACGGCTACGCCATCGGCTGGTGAGAATCCTCGGAAGGCGGCCGCGCGCCCTTCGACCGCCGATGACCGCGACGTCGTACGGGTCGGGCACGGTGGCGTGCCTCGCTGCGCTGGAGCCGGACGAGCGGCAGGACCCCGACCCTCGGCTTCTAAACCCTAACCGGCAATTCCGCGTGGACGACGCGGCGACGGAGGTCCGCGGGTGACGTGGCGAACGGGGCGCCCCACGGCGCGGAGCGCACCGCGACACGCCGCGGAAATCCCTTTGCCTGGGGATGCGGGCCGCTCACCCCGCGCCCGTGCGGGAGCGAGC
>CAZDYT010000685.1:0-2658 GCA_964509395.1 uncultured bacterium | reverse complement strand
TGGTGAGGCGTGGAGGATTCGAACCTCCGACTCCCTGCTTAAAAGGCAGGAGCTCTACCGGGCTGAGCTAACGCCTCACATCAGTCATTCTGCATGCTTGCACCCCGCGAGTCAACGCGCGCCAAGGCCGACGTGCCCGAAAACGTGCCCGTCAGCTTCCGCGACGCCGACCTGCGGGAGGCGTCGCGGACGATGGCGTAGCGGCGATAGACGCTCTCGGTCTTGTGGCCGGTGAGTTTCATGGCAACCGACCGGGACACGCCGGCCCGCTCCATGTTCCGCACCCCCGTGCGACATCGTGATCATCGGGCCTGGCCTCTCCGCTCTGGACCGCCGGTCGCTCCTGGGAGTCGGCTTCGCCATGGTGTCCGCCGGCGGGACCGCTGGAGCATCCATCGGTGTGCGGCTGGTCCGTCGGCACACCCCGACCTTCGACACGGGTCTGTACCGCATGCTCGTGGCTTCCATCGTGCTCCTGCCGTTCGCCCTGACAACCAGCCCCTTTTCGATCAACCGGCCCAGCCTGGCTCTCCTGGCCATCCCGGGCGTCGTGCACACCGGTGCGGCGATGACTCTCTACGCGCATCCCCTGGGGCGGGTGCAGGCCCAGGACGCAGTCGTGTATGGGTACTTCGAGCCTTCGGCGATCGGTCGACCGGCGCGCCCGAGGGATCAGCCCCGGCCGCTGAAGCGCTCCGCGGTGTACGGCGTCGCGTCGACCACTGGCTTGCGCCCGATCACCAGGTCCGCTGCGATCCGGGCGCAAAGCGGCCCCAGCGTGTAGCCGGCATCTCCCGGCACGGCGAAGGTGACGCCCGGCACGCCGGACACCCCGCCCAGCACTGATCGTCCGTCCACCGTCGTGTTGATACCCGCCCAGGTGCGAATGAGGCGGAGCCGTCCGATCCGGGGCACCACGTGCTGGGCCAGGGTGACGTTTCCCACCAGGCTCGCCACGTCCACGGTCGGGAATGCGTCCGGATCAACGAGCCGCGCCGGCCAGCCGCCGCCGATCACCACCTGCCCGGTGGCCAGTTGCTTCAAGGTGATCTGCCGATCAGCGTGCTGGACGAGGTGCGTGATGAGCGGCGCGGTCGCCTCCGTCACGTTCATGTGGAGCGGCTCGGCCTCCGCCGGAACCGTCACCCCCACTAGGGCCGCGAGGTCGCGCGTCCCCGCTCCCGCCGCGATCACGAGCCGGCCCGCCGTCACGGTCCCACGGCTGGTCGCCAGCCGAAAGCCGGCTCGCTCGCGCACGATGTCCACGACCCGCTCCTCCGTCCGATGGATCACCCCGAGCGCCAGCCCCCGGTGCCGGATCGCCTGGTTGGCGAGGAGTGGATTGACCTTGCCCTCGGTGACACACAGCTCGGCGCCCACGATCGCCGGCCCGAGGTACGGGGCCACCCGCTCGAGGTCGGCGCGGTCCAGCATCGCCACGTCGAGACCGAGCGCCCGCTCCCGCTCGCACTTGGCGACCAGGAAGTCAACCTGTTCCCGGCTCTCGGCCACCATGAGGCCACCCGAGACGTTGAGCTCGATGTTGGTGTCGAGTCGACCGGCTAACTCCCGCCAGAATTCCACCGCCAGCGGATAGAGCGGCAGCGCAGCCTCGAGGCCAGGCACCAGGTCGGGGTAGAGCCGCATGAAGCGGCTCTGCATCTGGACGTGTAGGCTTCCGGCGTTCGCCGTCGTGCCCGAGTGCCGCCCGTCGTCGATCACGACGACGCCGTGCCCCTCCTCGGCGAGAAACCAGGCAAGGCAGAGGCCGACGATTCCCCCGCCGATCACCGCAGTGTCGAAGACTCGCCCCCCGCCGGCCTCGTTGTCATCGTTGATCTCCGGGGCCAACAAGCCGGGCGAGGTCGACGACGGCCACGGGCTTCACGGGGGCCCGCGGCGCAAAAAAGGCGAGCTCGTCGACACGTCGACCCTGCCGGTCGGCGAGGAGCGCGGCGATCACGGGGGCGCAGTAGCGCCCTTGGCATCGTCCCATGCCGGCCCGCGTCCGCTGCTTCACCTCGCCGATCGAGAGCGCGCCGTCCGCCAGCGTGGCCTCGATCTGACCGAACGAGACCTCCTCGCAGCGGCAGACGGCGGTGTCGCCGTCGGCCAGCTCGTACTCGAACCGGGGCGCCTCGAATAACGACCACAGTGCGCGCTCGAACCGGCGGGCGCGTGCGAGACGGCGCCGTGCGTCTGCCTCGGCCAAGGCGGCGCCAGGCGTTGCGAGCCCGAGCGAGCGGGCTGCAGCCAGGCCGGCCAGAGTGCCCTCCTCGACTGAGACCTTGGCCCCCCCCAGTCCGCAGCAATCCCCCACCCCGTACACGCCTGGCACCGTCGTCCGGCCGTCGGCGGTCCGTCGCGTGACGAGCTGCCCCCGGGCCGGATCGTAGTCGTGCTTGGCGCCGAGCGCCCGCAGGATCTCGTTGGACGGCTGGAAGCCGTATCCCAGGCACACGACATCGGCGTGGAAGCAACGTCCTCGCCCGGCGACGCGCCCGTCGAGACGTGTCAGTGTCACCGCCAGCCCGTCACCCTCTCGCACGATGCGGGTCACGACGTGTCGGTAGAGGAGCGGCACCCGGTATCTGGCCAGACCGGCCGTGATCGCGTCGACGGGGCCGGGGTCGATCCCCTCGATCGTCTCGGAGTAGA
>CAZDYT010000684.1:0-2663 GCA_964509395.1 uncultured bacterium | reverse complement strand
GGCGGGTCGGCGCCCCGTTCTTCAAGGAGTTCGCGCTCCGCCTGCCGAAGCCCCCGGATCGCGTCCTGCGCGCCCTGCGCAAGCGGAAGATCCTGGGCGGCGTCGCCCTGGGGCAGTTTGACCGGACGCTCCGGGACTGCTTGCTCGTCGCCGTGACCGAGATGCGGACGCGGGCGGAGATCGACGCGTATGCCGAGGCGCTGGCCTCGGTGGTGGCATAGAGGCGCATATGGGGCCCTACGACAAGCTGATCTTCGAGCTGTCCGCGCCCGGGCGCGTCGGGTACTCCCTGCCGGACCCCGACGTCCCCGAGACGGATCTCGCCCGGCTGCTGCCGCAGGCGCACCTGCGGAGCCGGCCGGCGGACCTCCCCGAGGTGAGCGAATTCGACGCCGTCCGCCACTACACGCGTCTCTCCCGCATGAACTACGGCGTGGACACGCACTTCTATCCACTCGGGTCCTGTACCATGAAGTACAACCCGAAGCTCAACGAGGACATGGCGCGGTTGCCGGGCTTCGCGCGGCTGCACCCGCTGACGCCGGACGAAGCGATGCCGGGCGCCCTCCAGCTCATGGGGGCGCTCACCGACATGCTCGCCGAGACCGTTGGCATGGACACGGTCTCCCTCCAGCCGGCGGCGGGTGCCCAGGGCGAGCTGGCGGGCGTCCTCATGATCCGGGCGTATCACCTCGACCGCGAAGGGAGCCCGCGGAAGAAGGTCCTCGTCCCCGACTCGGCCCACGGGACCAACCCGGCCTCCACCACCATCGCGGGCTACCAGACGATCCAGCTCAAGTCGGACGCGGCCGGCGAGGTGGATCTCCTCGACCTCGAGGGGAACCTCGACGAGGACGTAGCGGCGTTCATGATCACGGTCCCGAACACGCTCGGGCTCTTCGAGTCCAAGATCCTCGAGATCACCGAGATGTGCCACGCCAAGGGGGTCCAGCTTTACATGGACGGGGCGAACCTCAACGCCCTCCTCGGGATCACCCGGCCGGGCGACCTCGGGTTCGACGTCGTGCACATGAACCTCCACAAGACGTTCACCACGCCCCACGGCGGTGGCGGCCCCGGCGCGGGACCGGTCGGGATCAAGGCGCACCTCGAGCCCTTCCTGCCGGTTCCGGTGCCGACCCGCGAGGGCGACCGGTATCGGCTGGACTGGAAGCGGCCGAAGTCGATCGGGAAGCTCCAGTCGTTCTGGGGCAACTTCGGGATGCTGGTCCGCGCGTATACGTACATCCGGACGATGGGTCCGGACGGGCTCCGCGCCGTCTCGGAGAACGCGATCCTGAACGCGAACTACCTCAAGGCGCGCCTCACGCCGCACTATGACCTGCCGTACCCCGGGCACTGCATGCACGAAGTCGTCTTCTCGGCCCGGCGTCAGAGGCGGCGGGGCGTGACGGCGACCGATGTCGCCAAGCGCCTCCTGGACCTCGGCTTCTACGCCCCCTCGATCTACTTCCCGCTCGTCGTCGAGGAGGCGCTCATGATCGAGCCGACGGAGACGGAGTCCAAGGAGACGATCGACCAGTTCTGCGACGCCATGATCCAGATCGCGCGTGAGGCTGAGACGAGCCCGGAGAAGGTGCTGGCGGCGCCGGTGACGACGCCGGTCAGCCGGCTCGATCAGACGCTCGCCGCTCGGCAGCCGAACCTCCGGTGGACACGCCCCGGGATCCCACGCTCCTAGCGACGCGGGTGGGGTCGGAGGGGGCTGGAGCCCCCCTCGGGAGATGGCGGCTCTTGGTCACGGAGCCGCTCGACGGGGCCACCAACATGGCCATCGACGAGGCGCTCCTGCGGTCGCGGATCGCGGGTGACGGGCGGCCGACCCTCCGCTTCTTCGGCTGGGCGCCGCCCACCGTCTCGCTCGGCTACGGCCAGCCGGTCGATGGCCGCATCGACCTCGCCGCCTGCGCGCGGCTCGGGGTCGGGCTCGTCCGGCGCCCGACGGGGGGCAGCGCGATCCTGCACGAGTCGCCCGCCTCCGAGGTCACCTACAGCGTGGCGGCCCGCGCCGGGGATTTCCCCGGCGGCGACGACCTCCTCGAGACCTACCGCATCCTCGCGACCGCGCTCGCCGCGGGGCTCGCGCGGCTCGGCGTCCAGGCGGAGGTCGTGCCCCGGGTCCGCGGCGCCGGCGCGCCCTCCCCCACGTTCTGCTTCGCTCGGACCGGTGCGTACGAGATCGCGGTCGCAGGCAAGAAGCTGGTCGGGAGCGCCCAGCGGCGCCAGGGGGGCGCGCTCCTCCAGCACGGCTCGATCCTGCTCGACGCCGACCCGGGTCGGCTCGGAGCCGTCTTTCCCGGCGTGGTCGAGCCGATGTCAGGGGTGACCACGGCGGCGGTGGTGCTGGGACGGCGCGTCGGCTTCGACGAGGTCGTCGGGGCGCTGACGGCCGGCTTCGGCGAGGCGCTCGGCCCGCTCGTCCCCGGTGGGCTGTCTCTGGCGGAGCGGGAGCTCGCGACGCGCCTGGTCACCGAGAAGTATGCGAGCGACGCCTGGACCTTCCAGCCGGCGGCCACGGGCTCGGCCCCGGCGAGGCGCGGGCGGCGTGCGTGAGTACCCCGCGGCCCCGCTCGTGGGCGTCGGCGCCGTCATCGTGGACGGGGCGCGCGTCCTGCCCGTCCGACGGGGCCGCCCGCCCGCCC
>CAZDYT010000683.1:0-2663 GCA_964509395.1 uncultured bacterium | reverse complement strand
AACCTGCCCGAGCCGCTCAAGGCGCTCGGCGACCTCTTCATGCAGAGCCCGCGCCGGCTCTACGACCAGGCGATCGAGGCGTATCAGAAGGCGTTGAGCCTCCGGTCACACTACGCGGAGGCGCAGGTGGGGCTCGGGGACGCCAAGGCGGCGAAGGGTGACAACGAGGGCGCCATCGCCCACTACCAGAAGGCACTCGCCCTCGATCCTCTCAACGCGCGCGTGCACTTCAGCCTGGGGAAGATCTACTACGGCGAGAAGGGCCTCTACTACGAGGCTGTCAACGCGTACAAGAAGGCGATCGAACTCGACCCGTACTTCCTGGACGCGCGCATGGGTCTCGGGGAGATCTACGAAGAGAAGGGGCTCTACCGGGACGCGCTTGCCGAGTACCGGAAGGTGATCGAGGCAGACCCCAGACACGCCGGCGCGCACTATAACCTCGCGCTCGCCTACGAGAAGGTCGACGTGAAAGAGGCCATCGTCCAGTGGGAGCGCTACATCGGGCTGGCCTCGCAGATTGCGACTGAAAAGGAGTGGGTCGACGTCGCGCGCCAGCACCTCAGAAAGTTGCGGGAGAAGGAGAAGGCCCAGTAGGGCCGCGCCAGCGAGTCGCGCGGACGTCCGGTGCGCGCGCGGGGTCTACTGTTTGCGGCGAAAGCGAAAACGCCGCTAGCTCTCCTTCAAGCCGAGCAGCGCCGAGAGGCGCCCGCGGTCGAATCCGACCACGACCTCGTCGCCAACGACGATGACGGGCACGGCGATCTGCCCCGTGCGCTGCATCAGTTCCTCGAGCCCTTCCCCGTCGGTGGTGACGTCGACGTCGGTGAAGGCGATGCCCTTTGACGAAAGAAACTCTTTCGCCGATAGGCAGGGCCTTCAGGTAGGGCTCGAGTAGATCACGACGGGCGGATCGGTCATGCCGGATGCCTCCTCGGGTGAGCCCCGGACAGAGCGTCTCCCCACTCGCGGTCTCTGAATTCTCCGTCCCACAACCCTATAGATGGCGGCTTTCGTCCGACGGATGCGGCCGCCAGCCTCCCCCGGCGCGGCGGGTTTCCTTGACAAGGTGGCCGCGGGTTCGCTATCTTTGCGCTGTCATTGGATTTTCGGGTTGTGGCGGCACGGGACGCACTGGGGCCGCGGGCCCCATGTCCCCGAGGAAAGGCGATGAGCGCCGAGTTACGGAAGGACCTCGCCACCGGCAAATGGGTGCTCGTGCGGCGGCGGGAGAGCCGTCCCTGGGACGGTAACGACGACGTCTGTCCCTTCTGTCCGGGGAACGAACACCTGACGCCACCCGAGATCGCTGCCTATCGGCCCCCAGGGAGTCCCCCAAACCAGCCGGGCTGGCACGTTCGGGTTGTCCCGGAGGGTGACCCTTACTTCCGTATCGAGGAGGACCTCGTCCGCGAGGGCGTCGGCATGTTCGACCGAATCTCGACGCGGGGGGCCAGCGAAATCGTCGTTGAGGATCCGAGTCACCAGGTCACGCTCACCGGGATGGATGAGGACCAGCTCGTCCGAGTGCTCTGGATGTACCGGGACCGCATCCAGGACCTCAAGCGCGACAGCAAGATCCGCAGCGTCGTGGTCACGCGGCGCCACGGCAAGCCCGGGGCGAAGATCCGGCATCCTTACTCCCGCATCCTCGCGGCCCCGATCATCTTCGACGACCTCCGGGCCGAGCTGACCCAGGCCCGCGAGTACTACGGGTACAAGCGGCGCTGCGTCTATTGCGACACGGTGCGCGAGGAGCTGGCGAGCGAGGACCGGGTGGTGCGTATGACGCCCGAGTTCGTGGCGTTCGTCCCCTATGCGGCCCGCGTTCCGTACGAGCTCCGAGTGCTTCCCCGTCGGCACGCGTGTGGGTACGAGGAGATTTCCGGAGAACAGGCCGCGGATCTCGCGCGGCTCCTTCGGGGGCTCCTCGGCATCATCGTCAAAGCCCTCGGAGACCCGACCTACGAGATGGTCCTGCACACGGCGCCCAACCTCCAGGTAAAGGTGCTCCAGGGGGAATGGGACACCGTCGCCAGGGACTACCACTGGCACCTGGAGATTACACCGGGCCACGAGCGGAAGGCAGCCGTGGCGGGAATCGCGGTGAATGAGACCTTCCCCGAAGAGGCGACTCGCCTCCTCCGGGAGGAAGGCACCTCGATCAACCAGCCGGTCAGCTAGCCTGACTGTCGCCCCCAAAGTGGCCACCGCTTCACACGGTCTGCGTGCGGCCTGTCCTCGCGGTCCGACGAAGCGCTCCGAGCGCGGGCTTCGCCCGCGCAACTTCGGGGGGAGGTTCGGAAGGGGGGCGAAGCCCCCCCCGCCGAGTTTTAAGTTTAAGGATAGAAGCCGCGGAGCTGGAACGCCTCGGTGACGCGGCGGACCCCGAGCATCAGCGCCGCTGTGCGCAGGCTCACCGACTCGCGCTTGGCGAGGGAGGACACCTGGTTGTAGGCGCGGATGATCAGCTCTTGGAGGCGCGTGTTGATCTCGCTCTCCCGCCAGAAGTAGTACTGCAGTCCCTGCACCCACTCAAAGTACGAGACCACGACGCCCCCGGCGTTCGCCAGGACGTCGGGGATCACCAGCACGCCCCGGTCGGCGCGGATGTCGTCGCCCTCCGGGGTCGTCGGGCCGTTCGCCCCCTCGGCGATGATCCG
>CAZDYT010000682.1:0-2668 GCA_964509395.1 uncultured bacterium | reverse complement strand
GCTCGGCGACGCGCTTGCGGATCTCCTCCCCGCCCATCCCGTCCGTCAGGCCCAGGTACCGCCGCACCAGCTCCAGGATCGGGTGGTACGGGATGGAGGCGCCGTAGGAGAGGCAGGTCGCCTCCAGCTCGAGGAGCCCAGTGCCTTCGAGGCTCCGGAGGAACTCGTAGAGGAGGCGCGACTTGCCGATGCCGGGCTCGCCCGCGAGGAGGACGATCGCGCCCCGGTCCTCGGCGGCGCGGCGGTAGGCCTCCGCGAGGCGGTCGAGCTCGCGCTCGCGGCCTACCAGGGGCGTGAGGCCGCGGTCCCTGGACACCTCCAGCCGCGTCCGCCCGCGGATCTCGCTCATCGCGGCCCAGGCGCGGACCGGCTCGGTCTTCCCTTTGGCCTGGAACTCGCCCAGGTCCTCGAAGACGAAGAAGCCCTCCGTGAGCCGCTTGGTCGACGGGCTGACCACGATCTGGCCCGGCCCGGCGTGGGCCAGGAGCCGGGCCGCGAGGTTGGTCGTGTCCCCGACGGCCGTGTAGTCCATCCGGAGGTCCGTGCCGATGGCCCCGACGAACACGAGGCCCGTGTTGATCCCCATGCGGACCCGGAACCTCACCCCGTGGGCCTGCCGCACCTCCTTCTTGAGCGAGGAGAGGCCGTCCTGGATGGCCAGCGCGGTGCGGATCGCGCGGTGGGGGTGGTCCTCGTGGGCGATGGGCGCGCCGAAGAGCGCCATCACGCCGTCTCCGAGGAACTGGTTGATCGTCCCCTCGTAGCGGTGGACCGCGTCGATGATGACCTGGAACGCGCGGTCCATGATGGCGTGGACTTCCTCGGGGTCCAGGCGCTCCGACATCGCCGTGAAGCCGGAGACGTCGCTGAACATGACGGTGACCTGCTTCCGCTCGCCCTCGACGGCGGACCGGGTCCCGAGGATCTTCTCGGCGAGGTGCCTGGGGGTGTAGGCGACGGGGGCGGCATGGCGAAGCATGGAGGACGACCCGGTCGCGACGGCGGTGGGCTGCGCCGCGGCGGCGAGCGCCGCGCCGCATTCCCCGCAGAACTTCTGGCCGGCAGGATTCGCGTGGTCGCAGGCGGGCCAGGCGGCGGGCAGGCGCGTCCCGCACTCCCCGCAGAACCGGTGGCTCGCGGGGTTCTCCGCCCCGCAGGCGGCGCACGTGAGGGTCATTCCCGGCATCACCCGACCTCCGCTCGTGGCCTACCCATATCCTAGCGAATGCGCAGTGTCAACCACGCCGGAAGCGGAACCCGCCGGTAGGGAACGCGACCAGCCACACCTCTCCCGGCATCTGGCGCGGGAATTCACGGGGAGCGAGAGTATCGTCGTTAAACGGCGGATGTAGCCCGGCGGGTGTCAGCGGTAAACGTCTCGCCGGTAGCCGATGCGCACGACGAGGACAATGAGCCGGTCGTCAAGGACCTGGTAAACGACTCCGTAGCCGCCGATCCGGACGCGGTAGGGCTCTTGGAGGCCCTCGAGCTTTTCGACACCGTGGGGACGGGGGTTCCTGGTCGCCGCGGTCGAACTCGCCGTCCGCAAGTACGGGGCCGCCGGGCAAGGGAGAGGACCCCGGGCGCGTTTTCGCGCGCGGCTAGGCTGCGAGGATGGCCAGGAATGCGCGGGCGGCGACGATCGTGATGTCCCGGTACCGGCCCACAGCGAGGAGATCGGCATCCCCGGTCACGAGGTAATCGGCGCCGCCCCCGGCTGCGCACCCTAGAAGGTAGTCGTCGTCCGGGTCGCGGCACACCCCTGGCGCCGCCTCGTCGGGAAGGAGGATCGCTTCAGCTCGGAGCAGGTCGAGGAACGCCCGTCGATCCACGGGAGAGATGCGGTACTTTCTAGCGATCTTGGGTCGGCTCAGGACCTCGGTCACCTCCTCAACCTGGCCTGGGGCGAGGAGAAGCACGAAGGCGCGCCGGCGCCACGCATCGATCAGTTGTCCCTGAGTGCCCCGGCTGCTGAGCAGGCTGCTGACCAGCTGGTTCGTGTCCAGCAGCACTTTAAGCACGGCGGCGGCGCCGCACCTGGCTCAGGGCTTCTCGCACATCCTGCTGGATCTCCGTGTCGGGAATGGAGGGCAGCCGGCGGCGGACCCGGTCGACGACCTCGAAGCGCGCCTCCCGTTCGGCAATCACGCGCTGGAACTCGTCGGCGCTGATGATGCCGATCATGGGCACGCCGGATTTCTCCACGAGCACACGGACCCGACCTCCCTGGACCTCTTTCATGATCTGCCCCAGTTGGGTCCTGGCTTCTAGGGCCGGGATCGTCTTGATCTTGACGGGTGAGGCCATCGTTATCGCCTTCTGATGAGATTTGATTGCCTGTAATTATAGCCATTCAGGCCGCTTCAGGCAATCGAGCGAGCGGCCGCACGTCGTGCGGCGGCGAGCCAGGCCTGGGCCGCCGCCGGCCGCATCGGGCGGGCGAAGAAGCGCTCGAGCGCGAGGAAGAGCCAGGGATACATCGCATCGCGGGACCCGCCCGACCTGCACCAGCATCGGGCCCGGGGGATCTTCAGGAAATGAGGAGGTAGGCCTCCGCGAGGCGGTCCAGCTCGCGCTCGCGTCCCACCAGGGGCGTGAGCCCCCGGTCCCGGGACACCTCCAGCCGGGTCCGCCCGCGGATCTCGCTCATCGCGGCCCAGGCGCGGAC
>CAZDYT010000681.1:0-2676 GCA_964509395.1 uncultured bacterium | reverse complement strand
CACTGCCGGCGGCCGCCGCCGAGCGGGTGGACCTCGCCGCGCGCGCCTCGGCGGCCGACGAAACCCCCCAGTCCGCGGCCGCCGCCACCGGCCTGACTCAGACCTCGCGGGCCCCGGGCGCGGACGAAACACCAATGATGCGGCAGTACCGCGAGTGGAAACGCCGGTACCCCGACTATCTCCTCTTGTTCCGGCTCGGCGACTTCTACGAAGCCTTCTACGAAGACGCGGCGGTGGCCGCGCGCGCGCTCGACATCGCCTTGACGTCGCGCCAGAAGGGCGAGGGCGCGATCCCGATGGCCGGTGTGCCGCACCATGCCGTCGAGAGCTACCTCGCGCGGCTCATCCGCGCCGGTTACAAGGTCGCGCTCTGCGACCAGGTCGAGGCGGCGCCCGCAAAGGGCCGGAAGCTCATCCGCCGCGAGGTGGTCCGCTTGGTCACGCCGGGGACGGTGACGGAGAGCGGACTGCTGGACGGTCGGCAGAACAACTTCCTCGCGGCGCTCGTCCGCACGCCGGACCGCCTCGGGGCGGCGCTGGTCGACATCACCACGGCTGATTTCTGGGTCGGTGAGGCAGAGGACGCGGCCGGCCTCGTCGAGGCCGTGCTCCTCCGCCGGCCCGCCGAGGCCCTCGTGCCGGTCTCTCTCTTGCCGAGTGACCCCCTCCGGACCCGTCTCCGAGACGCCGGGGCCACCGTGACCACCCGCGACGCCGGCGAGTTTTCCGTACGGACGGCCGAGGAGCGCCTGCGCGAGCACTTCCGGGTGGCAGCCCTCGAGGGCCTCGGCCTCGGCGGTCAGACCGCCGCCGTGCGGGCCGCGGGTGCAGCCCTCGGCTATCTCGAGGAGACCCAGCAAGCGCCCCCGTCGCACCTCACGCGCCTCCAGCGGCTCACGCTGGACGATCACCTCATCCTCGACGCGACGACGGTCCGGAACCTGGAGCTGGTCGAAAGCCTGCAGGAGCGAGTCGTGCGGGGCTCGCTCCTCTGGGCCCTCGATCGCACGCTGACGCCCATGGGAGGGCGCCTGCTCCGGCAGTGGGTCCTAAGGCCGCTCCTGGACGCGGGCGAGATCAACCGCCGCCTCGCCGCCGTCGAGGCGCTCGTGGAAGCACCCGCCCTGCTGGAGGCCCTGCGGAGCCACCTCGCGGCTGTCGGCGACCTCGCGCGCCTGGCCAGCCGCGTGGCGCTCGGGGTCGCGACGCCGCGCGACCTCGTCGCGCTGCGCGCCGCGCTGGGCCCGCTCCCGGCGGTGCGGGAGCGTGCTGCCGAGGGCACGGACCCGCTGATCCGCGAGACGGCGGCCTCCCTCGAAGACCTGGCCTCGCTGGCCAAGCTCCTCGAGGCGGCGCTCGTCGACGATCCACCGCTCGCGGCGCACGAGGGGGGCCTCATCCGCGAGTCGTACAGCCAGGCGCTGGCCGACCTCCGGCGTGAGGTCCGAGAGGCGAAGGCCTGGATCGCCGGACTCGAGGCGCGCGAGCGCGAGCGCACAGGGATCCCCACGCTGCGTGTCCGGTTCAACCGCGTCTTCGGGTACGGGATCGAGGTGCCGAAGGCGCACCTCCGCCGCGTGCCGGAGGATTACGTGCGCCGCCAGACGCTCGTCGGGGCCGAGCGGTTCGTCACGCCGGCGCTCCGGGAGCAGGAGGCGAAGGTTCTCGGCGCCGAGGAGCGGACGAACCGGCTGGAGTTCGAGCTATTCGACGAGCTGCGCCGGGGAGTGGCGCGGGAGGCGGACCGCCTGCTGCGGACGGCGCGCGGCGTGGGGGTGCTGGACGTCCTGGCGAGCCTCGCCCACGTGGCCCGCGAGCGCGACTACGTCCGGCCGGTCGTGGACGACTCGCGACTCCTCGAGATCGACGAGGGCCGGCATCCGGTCCTGGAGCTACGGCCCGACGGCCCCCCCTTCGTGCCGAACGACATCGTGCTCGAAGGACAGGAGGTGAGCTGTCTCGTCCTGACCGGTCCCAACATGGCCGGCAAGTCGACGTACATGCGGCAGGTGGCGTTGATCGTCCTCCTCGCGCAGCTCGGGAGCTTCGTGCCCGCTCGGGCCGCCCACGTCGGGATCGTCGATCGGGTCTTCACGCGGATCGGGGCGCAGGACAACCTCCTCCGCGGCCAGAGCACGTTCCTCGTCGAGATGACCGAGACCGCGGCGATCCTCCGCCACGCGACGCCCAGGAGCCTGATCCTCCTCGACGAGATCGGACGCGGCACGTCCACGTTCGATGGACTCGCCATCGCGTGGGCGGTCGCGGAGTACCTCCACGAGCACTGCCCGGGCGCCAAGGTGCTCTTCGCCACGCACTACCACGAGCTCACGCGCCTCGCCGCCGAGCTCCCACGGGTGCGCAATGTCCACGTGGCCGTGCGGGAGTGGCGAGACGGCATCGTGTTCCTCCACAAGGTGCGGCCCGGCGGCACCGACCGCTCCTACGGCATTCAGGTGGCCCGCCTCGCGGGGCTCCCGGACGCGGTCGTGGCTCGCGCCAGGGCGCTGCTCCGCGAGCTGGAGCAACGCGCCCCGGCACCGCCGCCTCCGCCGGGCGCCGAGACGGGCCAGCTCGCGCTCTTCCCGTCGGTCCCGCACCCCGTCCTCGAGGCCCTGGCGGCGCTCGATCCCGACACCATGACGCCGCTCGAGGCGCTCAAGACGCTGGATACCC
>CAZDYT010000680.1:0-2679 GCA_964509395.1 uncultured bacterium | reverse complement strand
GTAGGCCGCCGGCCGGATCCCCCCCCCGGTGAGCGGCAGGCCGCCCACCACCGCCCGGTGCCAGCCCGAGGCATCGACGAGACAGGGGGCCTCGAAGCGTCCGGCGTCGGTCTCGACCGCGCCGTCGACGAGGCCGCGCACCGCCGTCCTCGCGAACCGGACACCGGGGCCGCACTGCCCGAGCAGCCCCTGGCAGAAGCGCGCGTAGTCGAACGTGCAGTACGGCGACTCGGCCGCATCGAAGGTGACCGTCCGCGTCGGCGTGTGGACCACGAGGCGCTCGTGGACCTGGATCACGCTCTCCTTGGCGCCGAGCCGCTCGACGAGCCAGAGCGGCGTGCCGCACGCGGACGTCTGGTGCGCCCCCACGTCGTAGCGGTCGAGCAGGAGCACCCGGCCGCGGAGCTCCCGCGCGACGGTGAGGCCCGCGAAGCTCGCGCCGACGACGATCGCGTCGTAGTGCCGTTCGGCCATCGGCCCTCCATGAGACTGCGTGCTCGGTCTGGCGCCAGCGACTCTCCTTCCGGCGCACGCAAGGACGGTGCCAAACCACGACGGTCGTGATCGCGCGGGGTTGACCGGACGTGGTCCCCGCCGCCGCGCGGGACCCATCCGACAGAAGGGCACCCGGGCGCGAGGACCGGGGGAAGCCTACGACAGAATGTCAACCGGGTGCCGCTCATCGCAGCTGCCGCCCGAACCGCCAGAGCCCGACGGCGAAGATCGCGAGGCCGAGGCCGGTCATCGCCAGCGCCGGCCGCCACAGCACCTCGAGCCCGACCCCCTTGAGGAAGATCCCGAGCCCGATCTCGAGGTAGTAGGTCAGGGGACTGAGCAGGGACAGGAGCTGGACGGGCCGCGGCATGCTCTCCACCGGAACGATCACGCCGGAGATCACCATGAGCGGGAACAGCGTGAAGAACGAGAGCAGGAGCGCCTGCTGAAGGTTCTGCGCGAGCGTCCCGAGCAGGAGCCCTAGCCCCAGGCCGCCGAAGAGGAACAGGGCCGACAGGGCGAAGAAGAGGAGGAGGCTCCCCTGGATCGGCACGGCGAACCACCACGGGACCCAGAGCGCGAGGCCGAGCGTCACGAGGCTGACCACGAAGGTCGGCACGACCTTCGCGAGCATCAGCTCCCACGCGCGGAACGGCATCACCAGGAGCTGCTCGATCGTCCCGGCCTCCTTCTCCCAGGCGAGCCCGGCCGCCGGCAGGAGGATCGCGATCATGAGCTTCCCGAGGACCAGCATGGAGACCACGACGAAGTCGACGCTCCGGAGCCCGGGATTGTACCAGGCGCGCGGCTCGGTCCGCACGGTCGGCCCCGCCCTCGGTGCGTCACCCGCCGCGCGGCGACGCGCGGCCTCCAGCTCGCGGGCGTACTCCCGCGTGATCCGCGTCGCGTAGCCGAGCGCGATCACGGCCGAGTTGGAGTTCGATCCGTCGAGCAGGAGCTGGGCCGAGGCCGAGAGTCCCTGGTCGAGCTGCCGGGAGAAGCCCGGGGGAATGACGAGGCCGGCGCGCACCCGGCCGGACTCGAGGAGATCGTCGAGCGCGGCGGCGCGCAGCGGCGAATCCGTCACGTCGAAGTACTCGGTCTGGGCGAAGCGGCCCACCAGCTCACGGCTCGCCGGCGAGCCGTCGAGGTCCCGGACCGCGAGCCGCAGGTGGGTCACGTCGTAGGTGATACTGTAGGCGCAAATCGCGATCTCGACCGCGATCGTCCACACGACCAAGACCACCAAGGGCTTGTTGCGGAAGAACTGGATGAACTCTTTGCGCACGAGGGCGGCAACCCGTCCCATGGCGTCAGGCCACCGTTTTGCGGAAGCGGAGGCTGGCCAGCGTCATGACCGCCACGCCGTAGGCCAGGAGCAGGAGCGCGCTGGGCCACAGCTGCGCGAGGCCGCTGGCCTTGAGGGCGATCCCCCGCGAGATCTCCATGAAGTGCCGCGCGGGGAACAGGTGCGTGTACCACTGGAAGGCCACGGGCATGGTCTCGATCGGGAAGAGGAACCCCGAGAACAGGAACGACGGCATCAGCGTGAGGACGATGGAGAGCAGGATCGCGACGACCTGGCTCCGGGTCCACGTGGACACCAGGAGCCCGATCCCCACCGTGCACAGGACGTAAAGGGCGGACAGGCCGAGGAGCAGCGGGAGACTCCCGCGGATCGGCGCCCCGAACCAGGCCCGGCCGACCACGAGGAGGAGGAGCATCTCGAGGAACGCGATCCCGCCGTAGGGGAGGAGCTTGCCCCACAGGAACTCCCAGCCCCGCACGGGCGCGATGTAGATCTGGAGGATCGACCCGCGCTCTCGCTCCCGGACCACCGCCAGCGCGGTCAGCAGCGGCGGAAAGGCCATCAGGATCACCGCGAACAGGCCGGGGACCACGTAGTGTTCGCTCCGCAGACCCGGGTTGTAGAGCACGCGCGGCTCGAGGCGGACGGCCGGGACGCCCGCGCCGACCGCCGCGCCCCGCCGCGCGAGCGCGTCGGCCTCGACGCGGGCGGCGTAGGTCTCGGTGATCGCGTTCGCATAGTTCAGGGCGATGATGGCCGTGTTCGCGAACGAGCCGTCGGCCAGCATCTGGACGCCCGCGGGCCGCCCTTGCCGGAGGGTGCGGGAGAAGTCCGGTGGGATTTGAATGACGAACTGCACGTCATTGGAAAGGATG
>CAZDYT010000679.1:0-2685 GCA_964509395.1 uncultured bacterium | reverse complement strand
GGCGCGTTCCAGGCGGCGCAGCGGCAGGCGATGTTCGAGCCGTCTGCCAAGATGCTCGGCATCACCATCAAGGAGGACACACTCAACGGCTACGGGGACGTCAAGACCCAGGTGCTCGCCAAGGCCGTGAAGTGGGAGATCGCCGAGCTGGGTCTCCAGTCCTGCGCCCAGGGGACCATCGACGGCGTCTTCGAGCCGCTCGACTATTCCGTCATCAAGACGGACGGGATCAACCCGAAGCTGGTCAAGCCTCACTGGATCGGCATCATCTTCTACTCGAACGTCATCGCCTGGAACACCAAGACCTACGGGGAGAAGGGCCCCCAGTCCTGGAAGGACTTCTGGGACGTCAAGAAGTTCCCCGGCAAGCGCTCCCTCTACCACCGGCCCACCGAGACCCTCGAAGCGGCGCTCATGGCCGACGGGGTCGAGCCCGACAAGCTCTATCCCCTGGACGTGGAGCGAGCCTTCCGGAAGCTCGAGGAGCTCCGGCCTCACATCGCCGTGTGGTGGACCTCGGGAGCCCAGGCGGCGCAGCTCCTCAAGGACGGCGAGGTGGACATGATCGGCATCTGGAACGGGCGCGCATCCACCGTCATCAAGGACGGGGCGAAGGCCGCCTTCACCTACAACCAGGGGATCATGAACGCCGACTGCCTGGTCGTGCCCAAGGGCGCGAAGAACAAGGCGGCGGCGATGAAGGTGATCGACGCCCTGGTCTCGCCCGAGATCCAGGCGGCCCTGCCCAAGCTGATCGACTACGGGCCGGTGAACAGCCGGGCCTTCGCCATCGGCAAGCTGACGCCGGCCGAGATGGACCGGATCAACTCCTCGCCGAGGAACGTGGCCACTCAGGCCGTGATGGACGTCGAGTGGTGGAGCACGCGGCTGAACCAGCTACTCGAGCGGATGGACGCCTTCAAGGCGAAGTAGTCAGGGCGGCCGGGCCGGGGCGGCCCCACCAGCCGCCCCGGCCGGCGCGCCGCCCGCCTGCCGGGCCCTGAGCCATGCCCGCCTCCGCCCCCTCGGCCCTGTCCCTCGAGATCCGCGCGGTCAGCAAGTCCTACGGGGCTGTCCAGGCCCTCGACCGCGTGGACCTTGACGTCCGGAGCGGCGAGTTCATCACGCTCCTCGGCCCGTCGGGATCGGGCAAGACGACGCTGCTCCTGGTCCTCGCGGGGTTCATCCGGCCGGACGCAGGCAGCGTTCGGTTCGGCGACGAGGAGATGGTCCGGACGCCGCCTCACCGCCGTAACGTCGGCATGGTCTTCCAGAACTACGCCCTCTTCCCGCACATGACGGTCCTCGGGAACATCGCCTACCCGCTGCGGCTCCGGCGGGTCGGCGCCGGCGAGACCGCGCGGCGGGTGGGCCGGGCGCTCGAGCTGGTCCAGCTCGCGGGCTTCGAGGAGCGGCGGGTGGATCAGCTCTCGGGCGGGCAGCGCCAGCGCGTGGCCCTCGCCCGCGCGATCGTCTTCGAGCCGCGGGTCCTCCTCATGGACGAGCCGCTCTCGGCCCTGGACAAGAAGCTCCGCGAGCGGATGCAGCTCGAGATCCGCCGCCTCCACGGCGCACTTGCCATGACGACGGTCTACGTCACGCACGACCAGCGCGAGGCCCTGACCCTCTCGGACCGGGTCGCAGTGATCCACCAGGGCCGGATCGTCCAGGTGGACACGCCGGAGCGCCTGTACGAGCGCCCCGGGATGCGGTTCGTGGCGGACTTCATCGGGGAGTCCACGTGTCTCCCGGTGCGGCGGGAGGGGGGGCGCGTGACCCTCAACGGCCGGGGGCTCCAGCTCGCGGGCCCCCTGCCCTCCGGCGACGGCCCGCTCGTCCTGGTGGTGCGGCCGGAGAAGCTGACCATCCTCCCGCCCGGGGGGGAGGGCGGGCACAACTGTCTCGAGGGCACGGTCAAGGAGCGCGTCTACCAGGGCGAGAGCTTCCTCCTCTCCGTCGTCCTGACCGACGGGACCGAGCTCGCCGTGCGGAGCCCGAGCCGCCGCGAAGCCGTCGCCGCGGTGCCGGAGCCCGGTGGCCGGATCCGGCTCGGCCTCCACCCGGCGGATACCATTGTCGTCCCCGAGGACGGGCGATGAGCCCGGCGGCGCTCAACGCCGGGGCGCTGGCCCGCGACGCGGCGCGCGAGCGGTGGCGCCTCCTGGGCCTCTCCGTCCCGGCGCTCGTCCTGGTGGGGCTCCTCCTCGTCCTGCCCGTGGGCTGGCTCTTCTATCTCTCCGTGGTGGAGCAGGACCGGTACTCGCTGGTCCACTACCAGCGCCTGGTGTTGGAACCCGCCTACGCCACGATCCTCTGGAACACGCTGGAGGTCAGCGTCCTGGTCACCCTGATCTCCGTACTCCTCGGGTACCCCCTCGCGTACCTCCTGGCCCAGCTCCCGCCCCGGGCCGCCAACCTCGGCCTGATCGTGGTCCTCCTGCCGTTCTGGACCGCGCTCCTCGTGCGCACCTACGCCTGGCTCGTGCTCCTCCAGCGGCGCGGGCTCGTCAACACGCTGCTCGTCAACCTCGGGCTGATCGCCGAGCCGATGCCGCTGGTCCACAACATGACCGGCACGGTCATCGGCATGACGCACATCCTGCTCCCATTCCTGGTCCTCCCCCTCTACGCCTCGATGCGCGCCATCGACCCCGATTACGTCCGCGCGGCGGCGAGCCTCGGCGC
>CAZDYT010000678.1:0-2687 GCA_964509395.1 uncultured bacterium | reverse complement strand
AGGGGGGCGACGACAGGGCCCGCGAGGCCCAGCGCAAGCGCATTCGCGCCGAGACCCGCCAGAAGATCCGCGAGATCCTCACACCCCCGCAGCGGCCGAAGTACGATGCCCTCGCCGCCGCCCAGGAGGGTCGCGGAGCCCCCGGCGGCCTGGCCGGTGCCGGCAGCCCCGCCCGCGTCTTCGTCCCCGGCCCCGACGGGAAGCCGAAGGCGGTCCCCATCGTCATCGGGCTCTCCGACGGCTCCCACTCCGAGGTCCTCCAGGGTGATCTCCAGCCGGGGCAGGAGGTCCTCGTCGGCCAGGTCTCGTCGGCCGGCCCGCGCAGCGGCGGCGCGCCCCGGCTCCGCTTCTAGGGATCCCTCGTGTCGGCCGACGCTCCGCTGATTGCCGTCCGGGACCTGGTCAAGACCTACCGCCTGGGCGTCCACGCCGTCCATGCCCTGCGCGGCGTCACCCTGGACATCGCGGCGGCCGAGTTCGTCGCGATCATGGGGCCGTCGGGCTCCGGCAAGTCGACGTTCATGAACCTCCTGGGCTGCCTCGACACGCCGACCGCGGGGACCTACTGCTTCGACGGCAAGGACGTGTCGCGGCTGTCGCAGGACGCGCTCGCCGCGGTCCGCAACAAGAAGATCGGCTTCGTCTTCCAGACGTTCAACCTGCTGCCCCGGATGAGCGCGGTCGAGAACGTGGAGCTGCCGCTCCTCTACGACGGCGCCGCCGGCCGCGACCGCCGCGCGCGGGCCCTCGCCCGGCTCCGCGATGTGGGGCTTGAGGACCGCGAGGGCCACCATCCGAGCCAGCTCTCCGGCGGCGAGCAACAGCGCGTGGCGATCGCGCGGGCCCTGGTGAACGAGCCGCGCCTCATCCTGGCCGACGAGCCGACGGGCAACCTCGACACCCGCACGAGCGTCGAGATCATGGCGATCCTCCAGCAGCTGAATGACCAGCGCATCACGATCGTGGTGGTGACCCACGAGGAGGACATCGCGCGGTACGCCAGCCGGATCGTCACGTTCCGGGACGGACGCATCCGCGCGGACACCCGGGTGGACGCGCCGCGACGGGCGGAGGAGCTGCTGCGGACGCTGCCGGCCGAGGAGGAGGTCGCATGAAGCTGTGGGCGAGCGTGCGGATGGCGCTCGGCGCGCTGCGGGTCAACAAGCTGCGGACGGCCCTGACCATGCTCGGCATCATCATCGGCGTGGCCGCCGTGATCGCGATGGTCTCGGTGGGCACCGGGGCCCAGGCTCGGATCTCGGAGCAGATCCGCTCGATGGGCTCGAACCTCCTCATCGTCGTGCCGGGCACGGTGACGTCCGGGGGGATCCGGTGGGGTCTCGGGAGTCAGCAGACGCTGACCGAAGACGACGCCCGCGCGATCGCCGCCGAGGTCTCGTCCGTCGAGGTGGCGGCCCCGTCCGTCCGTGGCGGGGCCCAGACCGTGTTCGGCAACACGAACTGGTCGACGGTCATTCAGGGCGTGACGCCCGACTACGTGATCGCGCGCGAATGGAGCGTCGCGGACGGCAAGATGTTCGCTCCGGAGGATGTGGACGCGGCCGCCAAGGTCGCCGTCCTCGGCGACACGGTGTGGCGGAACCTGTTCGGGGACACCGACCCGGTCGGCCAGACGATCCGGATCAAGAAGGTGCCCTTCACTGTCGTGGGGGTCCTCGAGCCGAAGGGACAGTCGACGTGGGGCCAGGACCAGGACGACCTGATCCTGATCCCGCTCTCCACGGCCAAGAAGAAGGTCCTCGGCACCAGCCAGTCCAACCCCCGCGTGGTCGGCGCCATCTCGGTGCGGGTCAAGGACGCCACGCTGATGGACGAGGCCGACGGCCAGATCCGGGACCTCCTCCGACAGCGCCACCGGATCCAGCCGGGTCAGGACGACGACTTCAACGTGCGGGTGCTCTCGGAGATGTTCGCGGCCCAGGAGGAGTCGGCCCGCATCATGACGATGCTGCTCGCGGCCATCGCCTCGGTGTCGCTCCTGGTCGGAGGGATCGGCATCATGAACATCATGCTCGTCTCGGTCACCGAGCGGACGCGCGAGATCGGGCTCCGCATGGCGGTCGGGGCGCGAAGCCGGGACATCCTGGCCCAGTTCCTCGTCGAAGCCGTGACCCTCGCCGTCGTCGGCGGCCTCGTGGGGATCGGGGTGGGCCTCGGGACCGCCCAGACGATCGCCTCGCTTGCCAAGTGGACCACCGAGGTCCCGCCGGAGGCGATCGGGCTCGCGTTCGTCTTCTCGGCCGGCGTCGGCATCTTCTTCGGGTTCTACCCGGCACGCAAGGCCTCGCGCCTCGACCCGATCGAAGCCCTCCGCTACGAGTAATCCCCGGAGGACTTACGGGCGAGCCCGGGGTGGGAGTCCACCGCCGGGTCGCGCCCCGGGTCGGCCGGTGTCAAGCCTGCCGGGGCTTCAGCTCGACGCGGTAGCCGTCGGGGTCCCGGATGTAGATGGACGGCCCCTCGCCGAACGCCCCGCGACGGGACACCGCGTCTCCCTCCACTTGGACGCCGCGCCCTCGGAGATACGCGACGACCGCACCGAGGTCCTCGCAGCGGACGGAGAGGCAGACGTGGTCCAGTCGCGCGGTCGGCGCCGGTGGCTCGCCGGGGCCGAGCGGCAGGAGGTCGATGAGGTGCCGGCCGCAGCGGCGCTGGATGAGCCGGCT
>CAZDYT010000677.1:0-2687 GCA_964509395.1 uncultured bacterium | reverse complement strand
GCCCCCGCGCGGGCCCCCCGCCGTTCGGCTCGTGTCCCAGGGGTTTCGGGTCGGGCCGAAGAGTCGGGGTTCGGTGGTCGCGCCGATGGCCAGCTCCGGCGTGTTCGTCTTGCCGACCACGATGAGCCCGGCGCGCTTGTAGCGCCTCACGAGCTCGCTGTCCTCGTCGGGGACGTACTCCCGCAGGAAGGCCGTGCCCTCGGTGAAGCGCACCCCGGCGTACTCCGCGAGGAAGTCCTTGAGCAGGAACGGCACGCCGGCCAATGGGCCGTCGGGGATCGGCCGCGACGCGATCTCTCGCGCCCGCTCGTACATCGGGGTGACTACCGCGTCGATGGTCGGGTTGACCCGCTCGATGCGGTCGATGGCGGCGTCGACCAGCTCGATGGGCTGGAGTTCCTTGCGCCGCACGAGCTCGGCGAGGCCCACGGCGTCGAACGGAGCGAGATCGTCCCACTTCGCCATGCTGGCTCCTCCTCCGGAATGGTGAGGACCCTTGACGGCCTGGAGCGGATGGGCGTAGCTTCTCCTACGTTTCCGGCAGCGGGCTGCGGCCGCGCGCGGGGCCGCCGTCTCCCGACCTGGACTCGACCGGCCGCGGCGGCCCGTCGCCTTCGGGCCGCACGCTCCCACGCGAGCGCGAGGAGGCAGACATCATGACCGCCCGGGTTCTTCACGGAGTCGTCGGGGCCGTTCTGGCCATCGCGGCGGCATCTCCCGCGCCGGCGGCACGGGCCGAGATCATCACCGGCCTCAGACCCGCCGAGCCTCAGCCCACGCCCCAGCAGCTGGCGCCCGGCCTGGCCGTCCAGTACACCTACGCCATCGTGAACCACATTGACGAGCTGAAGGGGCGGAAGTTCGAGAGCGGGCCGCCCCTGTCCCACCTCGAGTGGAAGATGGGCAGCGGCATCGTGCTGACCAGCAAGGCCCGGGAAGGAGTCGGCGCCGTCATCACCGGGTTCATCCTCTTCGAGAAGCCGGGGACCTACGGGTTCGAGGTCACGTCCAACGACGGCGTGCGGCTGGAGATCGGCGGCAAGCTCATCCACGAGGATCCCGGCGTTCACTCGGACACCACCTCGGACCGCCTCGACGTCAAGATCGATCGGCCCGGCTGGTATCCCATCGGCGTCGTCTACTTCCAGAAGCGATACACCGCCACGCTCGTGGTCCGCTGGATCGGGCCCGGCGGGACCGGCAAGCTCGTTCCGATCACCGCCAAGGCGCTCGCGCACGGCAAGTGACGCCCGCGCCGGCCGGCGATCGGACCCGGCCTCCTCGCGAGCCGCTATCGGCGGCCTATCGACGCCCGCCCTGCCAGTAGAAGGTGTCCGGGCTGTAGACGCCGAAGTGGGCGCCGGGGTCCCAGGCGTAGATCCCGTGCTCCGGCACCCCGCGGAGGCCGTTCTTCACGACGACGGGCTGCTGCGTCCCGCCGATGATCCCGATGCTGAAGACCTCCTCGGCGTTGATGTCGAGCATCTCGCCCCAGATCCGGGCCCGCTCGGCGCGGTCCGTCGAGCGGAGCCACTGGTCGTAGAGCTCGGCCAGGCGCCGCGCAGCCGGCGGCGGCTCCTCGCCACTCTTCCCCTTCGTCTCGTAGTGGAGTCCCCACTGGGTCCACTGGGGCTGGATCGAGGACACCGGTGCCAGCTCACTCGGGCTCATGTCGGGCGTGGGGAGGCCGAACAGGTCGCTGTTGCTGATGCTCATGACCGCCTCCCCCGACGACACGCGGCGCCGTAACACCTCGCGTTGGCTCGGGCGGATCAGGAGCTCGATGCCGATCTGCTTCCAGGTGTCCGCGACGAGCTCCAGCACGTCGACTTGCTCGAGCGACTCGCCCGCCGTCTCGACGATGATGTCCAGGCGCTTGCCGTCCGGGCGGAGCCGGAAGCCCTCACGGTCACGCGCCGTCAGCCCGATCTCGTCCAGCCGCCGGTTCGCGTCGGCCGGATCGAACCGGGCATACGCCATCCGGGGGCTCTCGTGGATCGCGGGACTCCGGAGAACCGAGTTCTGCCCGATGACGCCGAGACCGAAGAAGAGGATCTTGTTGATCTCGTCGCGGTCGATGGCCAGCGACAGCGCCTGCCGGAATCGCCGATCCCGGAGGAGCTGCCGCATGACCGGGTCGTTCGTCGTGAGGTTCGGGTACAGGCAGACCGCCGCGCTGCTGGCCGTGGACCAGAGGTAGACCCGATAGCCGGCTTCCCGCTCGTTCCGCTTCAGGAACGAGACCTGATCGAAGCTCAGATAGCGCGCTTGTAAGTCCGCTTCGCCGGTCGACGTCTTGACGGGGATCACCGCCTTGTCGGCCAGAATCAGGACCAACCGGTCGATGTAGGGGAGCTGGCGGCCGTGCTGGTCCACGCGGTGGAAGTACGGATTCCGCTCGGCGGGGGCGACGTCCGCGGGCGGGGCCACGACGGGACGCCAGGGTTGGAGCGTCGGCATATCCGGGTTGTCCATCACATACATCGAATCCCGCTTGTTGTGGAGCTCCGCCCAGTTGCGCCGTCGCTCGGCCTTGACCAGCTTCTTCAGCTTGTCCGCGTCCGCGAAGGCCTTGTGGAACTGCTTGAGGTAGTGGGCCGGCCGATACAGGTTGGTCGGGTACGCCCCCGCCTGGTCGAGCAGGAAGAGGTTGTTCGGCTTGGACCACCGGAACCGGACGGTCCAGG
>CAZDYT010000676.1:0-2700 GCA_964509395.1 uncultured bacterium | reverse complement strand
GGGACGGCCGCGCGGGTGACGCGGCGAACGGGGCGCCCCACGGCGCGGAGCGCACCGCGACACGCCGCCGGCGTGCCGTTGCCTGGGGTGACCCGCGTTGCTCGGCTCGCGCCCGTGCGGGAGCGAGCACCGTGGGGCGGTTCGCCGCGGCAGGCCCTGCGCGGCCGTGAGGCCGGCTTGCATAGTTGCGAATGATGCGGGCTGACCCCCTCCGCGTCACAGCCGCGCTCGTCAAATCAGAAACGGCAGCACGACGAGCGAGTCCGGCTCGAGGCCCCCCCGCTCGCACACCTCCTGGGCCTTGAGCATGTACTGCTCGGCCTGCGTCTCGTCTCCCTTCTCCAGATACAGGGTGGCCAGGCCGTCGTAACACGGGAAAAGGAGCTGGGGTTCACCCACCCGCTCGGCCAGCTCCAGCGCTTCCCGGTAACAGCCGAGCGCCAGCTCGGGGTCGCCGCCGTGGCACTGGTAGATCTGGCCCAGCACGATCAGCGGGATGGCCAGGTGGTCGAGCTGCCCCAGCTGCCGGTCGAGGTCGATGGCCGTCCGCGCCGCGCCGATCCCCTGCTCGTCGCACTGATTGGTCAGCGCGCAGTAGGCGACGGCCAGGTTGGCATAGAGCCGCGACTGAAAGCCGAGATCGCCGATCTTCTTCGCCGTCTCCAGGCCTCTGAGGCACGTCTCGATCGCCCGGCTCGGATCGAGGGTGCTGTAGAGGATCCCGAGGTTCGTGTAGCCGCGACAGGCGGCGTGAAGGAGCCCGTGTCCCAGCGCGACGGCCACGCTGCGCTCGATATGCGCGACGGCCTCGTCCAGTCGGCCCAACCGGGCCAGCGCGGCGCCCAGCGTGTTGTACGTCTGCGCGATCGCTGCCGCCAGCTCGTTCTGGCTTTCCCTGTCGCCCGACATCGCCGGCCCCGCACCGCCTGCCGCCAGCCGCTCGGCCTGGGCCAAGGCGCGCTGGGCCCACTCGACCGCGTGGTGGTTGTCGCCGCTCCGGAACGCCATCCGCCCCATTTCCTGGTAGAGGTGCGCCAGCTCGATGTGCTCCGCGTGCCCATCGAGGAGCGCCAGACCGGCCTCGCAGCAGGCCAGCGCCCGGTCCCGGCGCCCGGCGTCCCAGTGGAGCCCGGCGATCTTGCGATCCAGGCGGGCCTGGGCGGGCCGATCAAACGCCACCTCGTAGGCCTTGAGCACCCCCTCGTAATGCTCCAGCGCCGCCTCGCGCCGGCCCACGGGCCCCAGGAGATCCCCGAGCCGCTCACGCACGGCAAGGCCCTCGTGCTCGCAGCCTTCGCACTCCTCGAGCGTTTGGAGCGCGCGCTCATAGTGACGGACCGCGTCGTCGTTGGCGTAAATGGCGCGCGCCCAGTCGCCAGCGGCCACGAGGTACCGGGCCCCCTTGAGCTTGTCTGCGCTCAAGCTGAAGTGACGCCCGAGCGCCTCCAGGTCCTCGAGGCGCTGCGGGTGCTCGCCCCCCTGGCAGAGCTCCTCCAACGCCCGACCCACGCGCCCGTGCAGGGCGGTGCGCCGGCTCACCAGCAGATTCTGGTAGATCACCTCCTGGACCAGGGCGTGGGTAAACCGATACTGCCGGTCGGTAGTGGGGGCGCTCGAGGCGCGCGGCACCTCCGTCAGCAGCTCGGCCTCCACCAGGAGGTCCAAGAATCCCTCGCAGGCGTCGGGCTGCGTGCAGACCATGTGGAGCAGCTTTTCGTCGAATGCGGGACCGAGCACGGCGGCTTCCTGGACGAGGCGTCGGGCCCCGGGGAGGAGCCGGTCGGTCCGCGCCAGCAGCAAGCCTTGGAGCGTGAGCGGGACGTCCACGGTTGCCACGTCAGCCGGACACGCCCACCCCGCGTCTTCCCGTACGAGCACCCCACCCGCGATCAGACTGCGCACGATCTCTTCCAGGTAGAAGGGGTTGCCGCCGGCGCGCGTGACGATCAGCTCACGCAAACGGGCCGGCAGCCGGTTCGCCGACGGGCCGAAGAGCGCGCCGAGAAGCGCCTCGCTGTCTCCGGCGGACAGCGGCGCCAGCCGAATCGCCGTGTGCGTGGCCCGGCTGGTGACCAGGGCCCGAGCGTCGAACGTCGGGCGATACGTGAGGACCAGCATCAAGGGCCGATCGGCGAGGCGATCCACCATGGAGTGCAGCAGCTCGACCGAGGCCGCGTCAGCCCAATGCACGTCCTCTGCGACCAGGATGAGCGGACCCTGCTGCAGGCGGCGTTCGAACAGCGTGCGAAAGGCGAAAAAGATCTGCCGCTTGAGCTGCTCGGGCTCGAGCCGCAAGAGGTCACCGGACTCGACGCCGAGCACGTATCCGAGCAGCGGGGCGATGCTCGCCGCCTCGCTCTCGTCGCCGCCGAGCCTCTGCAGCCCGACGGTGACCTTGCGCTGGACCACCTCGAGTGTGTCATCCGGCGCGAGGCTGTACGCTTCGCGGAAAAACGCGGCCACGAGGCCGTAGGTCTGCTCACCGAGCGAGGAGCACGCGGCCCGGCGCACCGTCGTCGTCGCGAGGTGCCCGCCAACCGCGAGTCCCTCCAGGAACTCGCTCGAGAGCCGCGACTTCCCGACTCCCGCCTCGCCGATCAAGCTCACCACCTGGGCCCGCCCCCGCCGCGTGCGCTCGAAGGCCGCGAGCACCTGGCCCAGCTCCTCGTCCCGCCCGACCAGCGGCGCCACGAGGCCGTG
>CAZDYT010000675.1:0-2701 GCA_964509395.1 uncultured bacterium | reverse complement strand
GTCCCTTCGCCGGACCCGCCGCGTGCGCTCCGGGGTCTTGCGCGGGTTGGGCCTGGTGGTGGCGCCGAGCCTCCTGTTCGTCGCCATCAGCGCGCTGTCCACCGGCCGGGGTGAGCAGCCCGCCTGGGCGCCGCCGGCGGGATCCTCCGAGGACGTGTCCCTTCCGGCTCCTCGGCTCATCAACCCGGCCGCGTTCCCCCTGACCGTGCAGAAGATCATCCTCGACCCGGGGCACGGCGGGAAAGACCCGGGCGCGCCGACCTCGGTGGGACTCTGGGAAAAGGACATCACGCTCGACGTCGCGCGCCGGCTCCGGGCGCTGCTCGCGGAGGCCTCGTTCGACGTCGCCATGACGCGCGAGAAAGACGTGACGGTCTCGCTCAGACAGCGCGCCCAGTTCGCCAACGCGCAGCGAGGAGACCTCTTTGTGTCTATTCACTTCAACGCGCTCCCGACCCGGGACCACCGGGGCGTGGAGACGTACTACCTCGGCCCCACCAGCGACCCGGACATCGAGCGCCTCGCGGGGGCGGAAAACCGCGAATCGGGCTACTCGCTCGCCGATTTTCGCCGGCTCCTCGAAGGCGTCTACGTCCACGTGCGCCAGAAGGAATCGAAGCAGTTCGCCGCGTTCGTCCACCGGGGCCTCACCACGACCCTCGTGAAGGGAAACCCGGCGATCAAGGACAGCGGCGTCAAGCCCGCGCCGTTCCTCGTCCTGGTCGCGACCGACATGCCCGGCATCCTCGCGGAGGTCTCCTACCTGTCGAACGACGACGATGCGCGGCTGCTGAGAGAGCCGAGCTACCGCGACAAGATCGCCCGGGCCCTCTTCAAGGGCATCCGCGCGTACGCGGACGGCCGCAGCCAGCCTGGCGGCAAAGGGAGCTCGTAATGAGTGACAAGAGCGACGCCCTCCGCGTCGGCATCGACCTCGGCACCTCACGGAGCTCGATCGCGGCCTCGAACGGGGCACGCCACGTGGTGGAGAGCTACGTGGGGTGGCCGGTGGATACGGTCGCCCGCAAGGTCGTGAAGAAGGCCGTCCTGTTCGGCCGCGACGCGCTCGAGCGCCGGCCGATGCTGGACCTCCACCGGCCGCTGGAGCGGGGCCTCATCAAGGAGGGGTCCGAGAAGGACGAGGCGGCGGTCCGCGAGCTGCTGCGCCACCTGATCTCGCTCGCCGCTCCCAAGGACGGCCGGAGAGTGTTCGCCGTGGTGGGCGTGCCCGCCGAAGCCCTCCGGGTCAGCAAGCAACACCTCCGCAACGCCGTGAAGGGGATCGCCGACGCCCTCATGATCGTCTCGGAGCCCTTCGCCGTCGCGTACGGCCTGGACGCGCTGCTCCACACGATGATCGTCGACATCGGAGCGGGGACGACCGACTTCTGCGTGATGAACGGGCGCTACCCGACCGAGGACGAACAGCGCACCCTCCTGCACGCGGGCGACTGGATGGACGATCAGCTCGCCACGCTCATCCGGACCCGGCAGCCGGATGCCCAGTTCTCGATCCACATGGTGCGCGAGTGGAAGGAGAAGTGGAGCTTCGTCGGGGAGCCGAAGGAGCCGGTGGTCGTGACGGTGCAGGTGCGGTCGAAGGCCCTGTCCCTCGACATCACGACCGAGATGCGCCGGGCCTGCGAGGCGCTCATCCCCCCCATCGCCGAGACGATGCTCGACCTGCTGGCGCGGGTCGAGCCCGAGTTCCACGAGCGCGTGCGGAACAACATCATCCTCGCCGGCGGGGGCTCGCAGATCCCCGGCCTGCCGAAAGCGCTCGAGACGGCGCTGGACGACGTCGGCGGCGGGGCGGTCCGCGCGGTGGACGACCCGGTCTTCGCGGGGTCGGACGGGAGCCTCGCCCTCGCCCTCGACGCCGCCGAGTCCGACTGGGAGCAGCTCGCCGGCTGACGCCCGCGCCAGACGGCGCCGCGGGTTCTCCGGAGCGTGACCGGGGCGTCGGCTCCGCGCTATGCCGTGAAGTCCACGCGCTGGCGCGGCGTCACTGTCGCCGGCGGGCCCTGGTCGCCGGCTTGGCCAGGTACGCCTTCCACCGCTTCCAGTAATAGGTGTTCCAGCCCTTCCGGATCGAGGCGTGGTACGTGTCCGGCACGTTCGCGTGCACCAGGGTGATCCGGCCACCGCCTCGAACCTTGCGGAAGGTGAGGATCAGGACCGAATCGAGGTCGGTCCTCTTCCAGGACGACCCCCGCCAGGACTGTACGATCATGCGCCTGGGAACGATGGCCAGGTTCCGGCCCAGGAGCGCCCGGCCGAACGCCGTGAACCTGCCGCCGACCCGGCGGCTGACCGACGCCTTGGCACCGATCGCAGCCGAGTGGGCCTTCGAATCCATGTAGACGTCGAACAGCGTCTCAGGCGGCACGCGGAACTCTACCGTTTGTTGGATGGTCCTCGCCACGGTGTCCCTCCCCTCGCCTCGCGCGTTCAGCGAACGTGGACCGGCTGGTCGAGGCCCCGGTCCAGCCCTTGTCGTGGAGGTCATCGCGCATGCGCCGCGGGAAAGCGCGACTCGGGTGCGCGAGAGCAGGCCGGCGGTCTCGAGCCCGCGCAAGATGCGCTCGGCTACTGTACGGGGCGCGCCGTGGCCGTCAAGCGGCCGCGCGACGCCGTGCTAGACTGCTAGCGCCGTGGCCGATCCCCGTCGCATCGATCATCTCGGCCGGGACGCGCACGG
>CAZDYT010000674.1:0-2701 GCA_964509395.1 uncultured bacterium | reverse complement strand
AACGTGGGATAGATGAGGACGAGGGCCCACCACCGGTCCTGGAGCCCGAGCTCCGCCACGACGCGGGAGAGGGGGAGGAACAGGATGATGGGCGGGACCAGGTAGGTCATGAAGATGCCGATCCCCAGGCTCTCCGAGCCCGGGAGCTTGAGCCGGGCCAGCGCGTATCCGGCCGGGATGGCCGTCAGGAGCGTGATGACCGCGACGAGGGCCGCGATCGCCATGGTGTTCACGATCCACGCGCCGTACCACGTATGCTCGAACAGGTACCTGAAGTGCTTCAGGGTCGGCGGCAGGTAGAACCAGAACGGGATCACGTCCATCCGGTAGAGGTCGGAATCCTGTTTCAGGGCGGTCACGGCCATCCAGTAGACCGGAAAGACGGCGATGAGCACGAAGGGCGCCAGGCCCGTGTAGAGGAGCGCGTGACGGCGGACCTCCTTGGCACGCCGGCTCCGAGGGCGCTCGGCGCTCACCATTCCCGTCGCCTCAGGTTCCGGAGCAGGAGAATCATGGCCGGGAGGAGCAGCGGGAAGAGGAAGAGCGAGATGGCGGCGCCGCGGCCGAGCGCCCCGGCCTGGATGCCGGTTTGATAGGCCAGCGTGGGCAGGATCTGCGTCGCGTTGTCAGGCCCGCCGTTGGTGAGCAGATAGACGATGCTCAGGTCGGAGAGGGTGAAGACCGTGTCGAAGAGGAGCCCCACCAGGAGGATGGGGAAGATCATCGGGATCACCACGTAATTGAACCGCTTCAAGAACGTCGCCCCGTCCACCTTGGCGGAGTCCAGCACCTCGTCCGGGATCGACGTGTAGCCGGCCAACAGCACGATGGCGGTGAAGGGAAAGCTCCGCCAGACGTTGACGGAGATGACGGCGGCCAGCGCCAGGTTGGGCTGGCCGAGCCATACCGGCCACCCTTCGGTGCCATACGCGCCGATCAGCCCCAGCTGGCTCAGGGCCCAGTTGACGAGGCTGAACTGGGAGTCGTACATCCACTTCCAGCCGAGGACGCTGATCGCGATCGGGAGCGTGAAGGGAATGACGACCAGGCCTCGGATGAGCCTCCGGCCCCGAAACGGTTGCAGCAGGAGGAAGGCGAGGATCGTCCCGAGGAGCCCCTTGAAGATGAAGGCGACCACCGTGAACACCACGCTGTTGCGGAGCGCGATGTAGAACGTGGCGTTCTCGAACGCCGCCCTGAAGTTCTCCAGGCCGACGAAGGCGGCGACGGGATCGCCGACCGTCGCATCGCTGAGGGCCAGGTACAGCGAGAACAGGAACGGGGCCCCGACCAGGAGCCCGACGTAGAGAACGGCAGGGGCGAGGAGGGTGTAGCCGAACCCCAGCCGCCGGGCGGTGGGGGTCCGCCACCAGGCGCGAACCCCCACCCGCGCGACGACCGGGACGGCGGCGACCCGGGCCGCTCCGTCAGAGTCGCCGCTGCCGGGGCTGGACGTCATGCGCGCTTGTGCTTGGCGAAGATCCGCTGGTACTCCCCCATCGCCCACTTGATGGCCTCGTCAGGGCTCTGGCCGCGCGCGACCTTCGTGCACATGTCCGGGAAGACGAACGTGGCCACGACCTCCTGGATCGAGGTCGTGAACGGGCCGGGGTAGCCGAAGAAGGCGACGATCTTGGGGAACTCCTGGAGGACCTGCAGCTTCGGGTCGGTCCCGATGACCGGCATGGGCTTCTTGTAGAAGGCCTCGAGGAACGGCATGTTGTAGCCGCGGCTCCCGGTCATGCCCTCCAGCCACTTGTCCGCCAGGTGCAGGAGAAACTCCTTCGCCGCCGCCTGGTTCTTCGAGAACTTCCAGATGGCGTAGGCGTTGGCGTTGGCGACGGAGACCCGCTTGCCGGGAACGCCCTGTGGCTCGAGCCCGAGGTATGTGTGCTCGAAGACCGGGGGATTGGTGTCCTCGGTCGTCCGATAGGCCGAGATCGCGTCGTGGATCCAGGAGGCCACCCCCGAGGCGAGGTACCGGTTGTCCGAGGCGTCGTCCCAGGAGAAGACCTCTGGGGTCATCCCCTCGTCGAACAACGCCTTCAGGAACCTGAGCCCCTCGCGCATCTCCTTGGAGTCGATCAGGATGTTCGCTCCGGTCGGGTCCGCCTCCTTGGCCCCGTGGCTGAACAGCACCGACCGCAGGAAGAGATTGGAGTCGTTGCAGTGGGAGAACGCGATCCCGGTGGGGTGGCCCTTGGCCTTCAGCGTCCGCGCGGCGACCCGGGCCAGCTCCCAGGTGTCCGGCGGCTTCAGGTTGTTCTGGTCGAAGAGATCCTTCCGCCAGAGCATCGGCGCGAGGATGTAGAAGTCGGGGATCGCCCACCACCGCCCCTCGTAGACGGAGTGGGACTTCGCCTCGGGGATCCAGCCGCCGTGCTTCTTCGCCATCTGATCCGCGATGTCGGTGACATCGGCCAGACTCTTGTAGTAGAGCCCGGTGAGGATGGTGCCGACGTAGTAGACCAGGTCGTGTCCCGAGCCCGCCGCGAACTCGGCGGCGTACCGCGCCGGCAGCTCCAGGTGGGGGATGTGGTCCACGCGCACCCGGACCCCGTTCTTGTCCCCCCACTCCTTGACCATCTTGTCGAACCAGCGGTCATAGGCGGGGACGAAGTGGCTCCACTGGACGATCCGGAGACTCGTGCCGCGGATCTGGGCCGGCGCCTGCCTCGCCGCGAGCATCGTCGCCAGCGAG
>CAZDYT010000673.1:0-2705 GCA_964509395.1 uncultured bacterium | reverse complement strand
CGAGCCGGCCCTGAGGCCGTCCGGAGCGGTGCGCGTGAAACACCCCCGGCGGTGTATCACGCCGCTGCGGGCGCCGTGGGCGCCCGTTCGCCGCGTCACCCGCCCGTCCATCATGCCCTTCGCGAATTATCCGCGTTAAGGCGAGGAGGCCCCCGGCCCGGCTTCAAGCGCGCGCCCCAGCGCGTCCATCTCGGCGCCGAAGGTCCGCCAGTCGCCCTGACTCAGGGCGCGCTGGGCCGCACGGTAATGCTTCCGTGCCTCGGCGGCCGCCGCCGGGCCGGGCGGGCCGGCAGCCGAGGCGGCGGCGCCCGGCCGGGCGCCGGTCGCGACGACGGGCGGCGCCTGCCCGGGGCCCGAGACAAGCGCGGCCAGAAGCGTCTCGACGTCCTGACCCATCACGACCCGATCGCCGGCGGAGGCGATCAGGCGCTTCAGCTCGGGCAGCTCGCGGTTCTCGGCCCGCAGGTAGAGGGGCTCCACGTAGAGGATGGCGTCATCGATGGGGATGACCAAGAGGTTGCCTCGGATCACGCGCGAGCCCGTCTGGTTCCAGAGGGACAACTGCTGGGAGATGGTCGTGTCCTGATCGATCCGGGCCTCGACCTGCGCGGGGCCGTAGAGGAGCTTCTCCTTCGGAAACGCGAACTCGATGAGCGTGCCGTAGTGGGGACCGTCGCACCGCGCCGCCAGCCACGCGATCATGTTGTCGCGAGTGTTCGGCACCATCGGCAGCATCAGGATGAACTCTTCCCGGGACTCGCCGGGCAACCGCATGATGGTGTAGTAGGGCTGCATGGTCACGAGCTTGCCGCTGACGTTCTCCTGGGGAAAGCTCCACAGGTCTTCCTTGTTGTAGAACACCTCCGGGTCGGTCATGTGGTACGTGCCGTACATCGCGGCCTGCAGGAGGAACAGGTCCTCGGGATAGCGGAGGTGCTGACGCAGGGTGGCGGGCATGACATCGAGCGGGCGGAAGAGCGAGGGAAAGGCCCGCTCGTAGGTCTGCACGATGGGGTCGGCCGGGTCGGCCACGTAGAAGACGAGGCTGCCGTCGTACGCGTCCACCGCGACCTTCACGGCATTCCGGATGTAGTTCACCCCGGTGCGGTCCCGTTGCGCATAGGGCAGCGTGTCGCTCACCGTGTAGGCGTCCTGAAGCCAGACCAGCCGGCCATCATCGACGACGAGATACGGGTCGCGATCGAGCCGGAGGAACGGCGCCACGCGACTGATCCGGTCCTGGATCCGCCGCCGGAGAAGGACGCGGCTCCCGGCGGTGACGTTGGTGCTGATCAGGAGCTTGAGGTCGCCGAAATGCCAGGCGAACAGCGCGCGTCGCCACAGGCTCCCGAGGGGCACCCCGGCCCGGCCCTGGTACGTGGTGTAGACGTTGTCCTGACCCTTGGCGTAGTCGAACTCGGTGGTGCCGCCCCGCACCACCACGTAGTTCCGGGTCTCCTCGCCGAAGTAGATTTGCGGCCGATCCAGACGGACGCCGACGGAGGATACGGGCGGAATGTCCTTGACGTAGAAGACCGGCAGCCCTTCCGCGTCGAAGCGGTTCACCGGGCTCATGACGACGCCGAAGCCGTGCGTGAACTTGAAGTGCTGGTTGATCCAGGTCTGCGCGTCGGCCGGGAGGCGCGCCTGGTTCAGCTCCCGTGCGGCGAGCATGACCTGCTGGTAGGTGCCGTTCAGCGTGTAGCGGTCGATGTCCACGTCGCGGAAATCGTAGTAGAGCCGGAGCTCCTGGAGCTGGCGGTACGTGTCGAGCAGAGGACGCGGATCCCACCAGCGAATGTTCTGGATGGTCACGTCGTTCGCGGCGAGGATCGCCGGCGTGATCGTACCCTCCGCCGGAAACGGCTTGTTCGCGATCCGATCCAGGCCGAAGCCGTACCGGGTGAACGCGATGCTGCGCGCGATGTACGGCGACTCGAGCCGCAGCTCGTCGGGCTTGACGCGATAGCTCTGGAAGAGCGACGCGAAGACGCTTTCGGCGAGCGTCACCGCCAGCAGGAGGAGGATCGCCAGGACCGGCAGGCGCAGCCGCACGCCTCGCAGGTTCGCCGCGCAGAGCGCCGTGCCGACGAGGGACGCGACGGTCAGGGCCGCGAGGAACGGCAGGCGGACGTGGATGTCCGTGTAGGCCGCGCCGACCACCACCCCGTTGTTGCCGAGCAGCAGGTCGTAACGCTGGAGAATGTAGCCGATGGCTTTGAGGAGGAAGAAGAGCGCGAGCAGCCCGGAGAGGTGTCGCCCGGCGGCGGCGCTCAGGCGGGGCAGCCCCCCGTCCAGCTCGATCGCTCCTCGCGCCCAGTAGAGGGTGCTGGCCATGGCGGCGGCGAGGACGACGAGCAGAAAGGCCCAGCCCAGCGCCAGGCGGTAGACGGGCAGCGTGAAGACGTAGAAGGCGAGATCACGCCCGAACACGGGGTCGGCGCGCTCGAACGGCACGGCGTAGAGCCACTTGAGGAAGATCGCCCAGTTCCCCGCTTGCCCGATGCCGATGAGCACGCCGATCACCCCGGCTGCGACCAGCACGAGGAGCCGCCACGGGAGATTCTCGAGGGAGAACTCGATGACCTCGGAGCCGGCCTCGCCGTCGTTCCGGTCCGTCCGGGTCGCGTGCAGGTGCCGGACACGCGGGGACGGCGCGCGCACCGCGACCAGCGCGTTGACCGCGAGCAGCGCGGCCGAGACGG
>CAZDYT010000672.1:0-2708 GCA_964509395.1 uncultured bacterium | reverse complement strand
ACCGAAAACGAGGTGAACGCCGCGTGCTCGCCCCCGTAGGCGAGCTCGAACCCGAGCGAGCGGTAGAACCGGACGGCCCGCGCCATGTCGTGCGTGGCGAGCGTCACGGCGCTGATCGAGACAATGGGGGGGGATGCGCCGGACCGATCCGGAAGGCCGCGTTCGCTCGCGCCCGATGAGCCCATCATCCCGCGTTCCGGACCCATTCTAGCCGAACCCGGCAGCTCCCCCGCGTTCCGGCTTGACACCCACGACGGACGGGGCGATCAAAGGGGAGCGTGCGGCAGGCCAGGGGCGTCGGCGACCGGTGACGAGGCCACTCACTCGGGGGACGAAACCATGAAGATCATGGCGCTCGACACGATCCAGCTCGGCGAGTTCCCCAACCTTTGCTTCGTGCGCGTCCACACGGATGAGGGCCTCACGGGCCTCGGGGAGACGTTCTTCGGCGCGGCGGAGGTGGCGACCTACCTCCACGAGACGGCCACCCCGCGCCTCCTCGGCCAGGATCCGTCCGCGATCGAGGCGCTGCGACTCCGGCTCCAGAACTACGTCGGCACGCGGAGCACCGGCGTGGAGGCCCGCGGGAACTCCGCCATCGACATCGCGCTGTGGGATCTCGCCGGCAAGGCCGCGGGCCGCCCCGTCTACCAGCTCCTCGGGGGCGCCTCGCGGGAGGCGATCCGCGCCTACAACACCTGCGCGGGGTACCGCTATGTCCGCGCCGCGACCGGAGCCCGGCCGGAGAACTGGGGGGTCCCGGCCGGCGAGGCGCCGGGCGGGCCGTACGAGGACCTGGACGCGTTCCTCTCGGGGCGCGCCGGGGAGCTCGCGCTGCGCCTCCTCGATCAGGGGATCACCGGCATGAAGATGTGGCCCTTCGACGCGTACGCCTACGCGAGCGGGGGCCTCCACATCTCGGCGGCCGACCTCGACCGCGGCCTCGAGCCGTTCCGCCAGGCCCGGCGCGCCGCCGGCACCCGGATGGACCTGATGGTGGAGCTGCACGGCCTCTGGACCCTGCCGACCGCGCTCAAGATCGCTCGCGCCTTCGAGGCCGAGGGCCTCGACCCCTACTGGATCGAGGACCCCATCCGGCCGGATGACATCGCGAGCCTGGCCCGCTTCGCGCACGCGACGACGATCCCAACGACGGCGAGCGAGCTGCTCGGCGGCCGCCAGGCGTTCCGCGAGCTCCTCGAGGCGCGCGCCGCCAGCGTGGTGATGCTGGATCTGGGCTGGTGCGGCGGGATCTCGGAGGGGAAGGCGATCGCCGGCATGGCCGAGGCCTTCGGCCTGCCGGTCGCGCCGCACGACTGCACCGGCCCGGTCGTCTGGGCGGCGAGCGTGCACCTGTCGATCAACGCGCCGAACGCGCTGATCCAGGAGACCGTCCGGGCCTTCTACACCGGCTGGTACACCGAGCTCGTCTCGGGGCTGCCCATCGTGGAGCGCGGCATGGTGCGGCTCCCCGGCGGGCCGGGGCTGGGCGTCGAGCTCCTGCCCGGCCTCACCCAGCGGCGCGACGCCGTGGTACGCTTCTCGGCGGGCTGACAGCGGCAGGCCCGGAGCGGCCTCGAGAGACCAGCAAGACCGGGGGGCCCACCTGGGGCGGCACGCTCGGCACTATCGGTTCCAGCTGGCTCAGAGCCGGCCGGCTGAGAGCCACTTGACGCAGCGCCTCTTTGGGCAGATCCTCGTGCGCATCGTTCGTGATCCAGGGCATCCCAGGTCGGGAGGGGGCCGCTCGCGCCCCGGGAGGGAAACCATGCGACGGCAGCGGATTGCGTCAGTCCTCGGAGTGGTCTTGGTCGTCGTGGCGGGGATGGTGCCCCCGGCAGCGGCCCAGAACGTGGTGAAGCTGGCCATCGTGGCCGAGGTCACCGGGGGCGGGGCACCGTCGGGGACGATGTGGCGTGACGGGGTCCTCTTGGCGGTGGAGGACATCAACAAGAAGGGCGGGGTCCTGGGGCGACGCCTGGAGACCTTCGTCATGGACACGCAAACGGATCCCCCGACCTCCGTGGCGGTGATTCGCCGAGCGATCAACGAGCACCCGTTTGCCATCATGGGGACGGTCTACAGCTCCAGCACCGTGGCCAACATGGAGCTGGCCCGGCAGGCCGGCATCCCCCAGATCAGCGGCTCCGAGTCGGTGCTCGTCGTCCAGAAGGGCAACCCCAACATCTTCCTGACGTCCTTCAGCCAGCAGGTCGGGTTCGCCAAGCTGGTGCGCTGGGTCGTGGAGGACCTCAAGGCGGAGAAGATCGCGCTGATCTACGTGAACAACGCCTTCGGCCGGGGCGGCCGGGAGATGTTCCTGAAGTTCCTCAAGGATCGGGGCAAGTCCGTCGTGGCCGACATCTCCTCCGAGCAGCAGCAGGCGGACTTCACCGCGGAGCTGACCAAGGTGCGGGCCTCGGGGGCCACCCACGTCATGATCTACAACCACGAGGAGGAGAACGCGCGCATCATGATCCAGATGCGCAAGATGGGGCTCGGCGTCGAGCCGGTCGGGGACAACCTCTGCGCCCAGACCACCATCGACGCGGGCGGCGAGGCGATGAACGGCGCGAGGTGCCATGTCCCGATGACGGCGCTCTCACCGGTGCCCAGCATGATGGACATGGGCCGGCGGTACCAGGAGCGGTTCGGGCGGGTGTCCGACCACAACGGGTTCAAGGGGTACATCGGCACCCACCTGATAA
>CAZDYT010000671.1:0-2711 GCA_964509395.1 uncultured bacterium | reverse complement strand
CCATGACCGCGGCGACCGGCACGAGCGGGACGAGGGCGCCGACTCCCGCGCCTCTCACCGCTCAGTGCCAAAGCATGGAGTCACGGCCGGCCCCGGGGGTCACTTCGTCTCGAAGAGCTCCCGGAACTTCGTCTTGAGTTCCTCCCGGTGCGTGGCGATGTAGGCGTCGTCCGTCGGAAGGATCTCGAGCTTCTCCGGCGGCATACCCTTGGGTCCCTCGATCCCCGGCAGCACCGGGACGTACCCCTGCTGGACGAACAGCCGCTGGCCGTCCGCCGAGTAGAGGTAGCGGAGGAACGCCTGGGCGCCGGCGAGGCTCTTAATGCCCTGGACGACGCCGATTGGCGTCGGGATCAGGATGGCACCCTCGCGCGGCCAGACGTGGTCCACGGGCGAGCCCTTGCCACGCATGTCCCGGAGGAAGAAGTCCACGACGGAGGCCACGTAGAACTCCCCGGTCGCGAGCTTCTGGGCCACGCTCCCGTTCGACTGCTCGACCACGACGCCGTTCTCCTTGAGGCGGCGGAAGAAGTCCCACCCGAAGGCCGGCTGGGGGACCAGGGTGCCCAACGTGGAGAACGCCGCACCGGAGTAGAAGGGGCTCGCCATGCCGACCTTGCCCTTGTACCGCGGTTCGGCGAGGTCCTTCCACGAGGTGGGGCGCTCCCGGACGCGCAGCGTGTTGTAGCCCACCGTGTTGAAGATGAGCCGGACCTCGTGGTAGCGGCCTCCCTCGTAGCGGAACTTCGCGGGGACGCGCTCGGCCTCGGGCGGCGTGTAGGGCTGGAGGAGGTTCTTCTTGGCGAGCTGAGCGAAGAAGTCGATGTCGGCCATCCAGACGAGGTCCGCCTGGATCGCGCCCGCCTGGATCTCGGCTTGAAGCTTGCCGATGACGACCTGCGTGCCGGACCGATAGATGTTCAGGCTGATCCCGGCATGGCGCTTCTCGAAGTCCGCCTTCATCTCGTTGACCTTGTCCAGCGACTCGGAGGTGTAGAGGGTCACCGTCCCCTGGGCGTGGGCCGGTCCCGCGCCCGGGAGGAGGCCGGCCAGGAGCAGCCACGGGATGATCGCGCGAGGCACACGCATCAGCAGTTCCTCCCGACGCTACTCGGCGTAGCGGCGCTCGAGCTGTTCGTAGTCGTCGAGCCGGACGAGGGCGAAGTAGTCCCCGAGCGCCATGAGGCGATCCCGGACGGCGACCGTGCTGCCGTCCCGGTGGAGCGCGGTCAGGACGTCCTCGACCGCGCGTGCAGCCGCCCACAGCGCATCGACGACCCAGAGACCGACCTTGTACCCCATCGCGGCGAGCTCCGGTGCGCTGAAGATCGGGGACTTTCCCATCGTGAACATGTTGGCCACGAGGGGCACGCCGGGAAGCGCCTGCGGGGCCCGGCGGAACTCGTCGGGCGTCTCGAGAGCCTCCAGGAAGATCGCGTCAGCGCCCGTCTTGACGTACGTGGCGGCGCGGCGGATCGCCTCGTCGAACCCGAGCGGGCCCCGCGCGTCCGTTCGCGCGATGATCACCGTGCGTGGGTCCCGGCGTGCCTCGAGGGCCGCCTCGATCTTCTTCTGGTGCTCGGCCGTCGGGATGACGTGGCGCGGTCCGGGAATGTGGCCGCACTTTTTCGGCCAGACCTGGTCCTCGAGCACGATCCCCTGGGCGCCCGCGGCTTCGTACGCCTCGACAGTGCGCCGGACATTGAGGGGGTTGCCGTAGCCCGTGTCGGCGTCGGCCAGCACGGGGATGGACACGGCGCTGGCGATGCCGCGCAGGTGGTCCGTCATCTCGGTCATCGTGAGCTGCCCGACGTCGGGGCCGCCGAGCCGGCTCGCGGCCACCAGGAACCCGCCGAGACCGATGGCCCGAAAGCCGATGCGCTCGGCGATGCGCGCCGAAAGCGCGTCGTACACGGCGGGCACGACGAGACAGCCCGGCTCGGCCAGCAGCTCGCGGAAGTGCGGAGATGCCACGCGACACTCCCTGTCCTCGACGCGCTCGGCCTGCGGCCTCGCGGATGTCCCGGCCTTAATCGGCCATCTCGGCCGGGACGCGCTCGGCCTGCGGCCTCGCGGACGTCCCGGCCTTAATCGGCCATCTCGGCCGGGCGTGGGTACCCGCCCCCCCGAGGAAGGCGGTGAGACGGGCCATGCCGACCCCATCCGCGCTGTGCTAGACTCTGAGGTCGGCTGACGCGGCGCGGAGTTCATGCGCCGACGCCTTGCCTTGATAACAGAAAATGCGAGCCGAATCAAGGAAGGGCCGGGGGCTGTTTACGCTCCGGCCGAGCCCGCCGCTCGATTTCGACCTCACCCTCCAGCGCTATCGCCTCTGGGGTGTGGACCCGGCGAACGTCTACCGGGACGGCGCATTCTACCGTGTCGGCCGTGTCGGCCGGGTGCGTGTCCCGTTCCGGCTGACAGCCGAAGGCCCCCCGGACCGGCCGACCCTCACCGTGACATTCGAGGGGGCCGACACCCCCGAGACGCGGGCGGCGCTGACCGCCGAGGTCCGTCGGCTGCTCGGCCTGGACGCCGACCTCGTCGGCTTCTACGCGCGTGCGGCCGGGGATCGCGTCCTCGCGCCGCTCATCCGCCGGCTCTCCGGGCTCCGGCCGACGCTGGCGCCGGACCCGTTCGAGATGCTCGTGGGCGCGATCACGGCGCAGCAGGTGAACCTCGCCTTCGCCCTCCGGACGCGCGCGCGACTC
>CAZDYT010000670.1:0-2716 GCA_964509395.1 uncultured bacterium | reverse complement strand
CCCATCGCGCGGCTCAAGCTGATCGCCTACACCGCGGAGGTCGTGCAGTTCGAGCCCGGCGAGGTCATCGTGCGCCAGGGCGATCCCGCGGACGCCGTCTACATCATCGCCGAGGGCGAGGCGGAGGTTTCGCTCGCCGATGCCGACGGCCACGACATCTTCCTCGGGACCATGGGCCGCCACACCCTGTTCGGGGAGACCGCGGTCCTCTGCCAGAGCCGGCGCACCGCTACCGTGAAGGCGCGGGACCGCGTGGTGACGTTCAAGATCTCGGCTCGGCTCTTCCTCGACCTGGTCCGCCAGAGCCCGGAGATCGGCATCCAGGTGATGACCTGGCTGGCCCACCTCGTCGAGCGCAGCACCGCCCGACTCCAGCAGCACGACCGCCGCTGAGTTCCCTTCGGAGGGGGCGGCGTCCCTCCGTGAGGACCGGCGGGCGGCCTACGCGCGCTGGGCGAGCATCCGGCACTCGTCCAGGAAGGCCTTGGCCTCTTCGGACACCGAGGTGAAGGCGACGTGGACCGGTGTGCCGTGGTCGTCCCCTTGGTCCGCGGCGGGGGCGAGGACTTTCGCGTATAGCTCGTAGGGCTTGCCGGCCGCCGCCAGGTCGAGGACGATCTTGAGGTTGGTGTGCGTCGCGACCGGCGTCTCCAGCACGATGTCGGCGCCCGTCGCGCCGAGGCGGCGGAGGCTGCCCGCGACGGCGGTCGTGGACACGGTCTTGCCCTCGATCGGGAAGCACGCGATGGGGAGCGGCGGCCGCAGGGCGGCGAACACCTCCTCGGTCGTCTCGGGCAGGAAAAGCCGGTAGTCGCCCGCGAGGCCGCTTACGTCGTAGAGCGTGATCGGCTGCTCCACGCCCTTGAACTGCGCCGTGACGGTGCCCCGCACGCGCACGAGCGGGCGTACGCGCTCGTACGTATCCGGGCTCACCAGGATCTGACCGCCGATGGTGTAGGACTCGATGCGGTAGGCCGTGTTGATGGCGCTGCCCACCGCCCCGTACTTGGTGCGCTGTTCCGATCCGATGTTGCCGACGATGACCTGGCCGGTATTGATGCCGATCCCCATGGCGAGCTCGGGGAGTCCCAGCCGGCGCTGCTCGGCATTGAACGGCCCGAGCGCGAGCTGCATCTCGAGCGCGCAGGCGACGGCGCGCACGGGATCGTCCGGCCCCGCGAGCGGCGCGCCGAAAAAGGCGAGGATGCCATCGCCCTGGATCTCGTCGATCGTCCCCCGATGGCGCCGGATGATGGCCACCGCGCGCTCGAGGTAGCGGTTGAGAATCTCCAGCACCTGATGGGGCGAGAGCTCGGCGGCCAGTCGGGTGAACCCGCGGAGGTCCGTGACCAGCAGGGTGATCACGCGCGCCTCGCCGCCCAGCCGGAGCCCATCGGGCGACCCCAGGAGCTCCTCCACCACCTCCCGGGTGACGTAGCGGCCGAACGTGTCGCGGATGAAGTCGCGCTGGCGAAGCCCCTCGAGCATGCCGCTGAACGTCCCGGCGAGCCGCCCCACCTCGTCGCGGCTCTTCGGCGGCGGCAGCGTGATCGCCAGGTTCCCCTCGGCGACCTGACCGGCGGCCGCGGTCAGGTCCTTCAGGGGTCGCAGCATCCGGGACGAGATGAGGGCGAAGAGAATGAGCCCCACGGCGAGGATGGCGACGCTCAGCGCGGTCACCCGCATGGTCTTGGCGCGCACGGCGGCGGCGACGGGATTCGCGAACTTGTTGAGCATCAGGATCGCCACCACCTCGTTGCCGAGCTTCAAGGGGTTGTTGATCTGCAAGAACTGATCGTATTCGATGCCGCCGACCTTCCCGCCGAAGAGCTGGCTGTGCATCATCTCGCCGCGCAGCCACGTGTCGTTGGTCGCCTTGTACGTCGCGGGGAAGAGCGCGTGGATGTGCACCGGCTGGCGGATGTCGAAACCGTCGTGTCCGATGGCCACGTACGTGTAGCTGCCGTCGGCCTCGCGGCGCATCACGACGGCGTTGTCGACACCGAACTCGCGCTCGATCCGCTGGAGCGTCCGGAGCAGGGTCTGGTACGCCGGCGTCTGCTTGTCCCCGGGGCGAGTCAGGGTGGCGATGGCACGGGCGTCGATCAGGCTGGCGCCGCGCTCGGCGAAGAACTCGAGCTGGGAGGCCAGGTTCTGGATCTCGTAGTCGCGGCTGTCCTGGTAGTAGCGGACGGCCAGCGGCACGACCGCCACCAGCAGAATGACGAGGAACAGCACGATGTTCTTGGAGACGATCGACCGGAGGAAGAAGAGGCGGTCCCGGAAGCGCTGCGCCATGGCCATCTCCCTTCAGCGACTGACTCCCGAGAGCTCAGACGTTCCCTCTGCGGAGGTCGGGCCCATTTTGTCACTAAAACCCGGTCTCGAGGACGGCTCTTCCCGTGCCTCTGACGCCGGTCAGGGGCCGGCGTGCAGCCGGCGCGGGCCTCCGCCCCCGCCCGATCTGAGCGGGGGGGCATCGGTCAGGGTCGGAGAGATAAGATCGGCGCCAGAGGTCGCCTGTAAGCCGGGTTCTGTCCGCCAGCCGGAGTCCCGGGCTGACGCGATGGTCATTCCTCTGGGCGACCGGTTACCCGGCCGCTCAAGCGGCCTGACCCGAGGGCACCGGGCGGGCCACCCTTCGCCCCGCTAGCGGGGCTCGCCCTCCTATTCGGCCTTGCACCGGGTGGGGTTTGCCGAGCCGGCCCGGTCACCC
>CAZDYT010000669.1:0-2719 GCA_964509395.1 uncultured bacterium | reverse complement strand
CCCCGTACCTTCTCCCGCCCCTCGGCCATGGCCATCGCCTTCGGCTCGGCGGCGGCGATGGCCTCGTTGGCGGCCTTGACGAGGGTGGGGCAGCTCCAGGCGAACGCGTTCCCGGCGACCAGTCCGACCGACACCAGCGCCACCAGCACCAGCGGCAACGTCTTCACGGGAGCCTCCTGTGGGTGAGAGGTTACGGCCGCGCGATGCGCCCCTACATTAGCGTCAACCGGCGCGCCCCCCGAAAGGTTCCCGGGCGCGGGGCCGCGGCCGACGGCGCGTGATGGGGTGCCGACCCCGGGCCGCGCCCCGGAGACGGCGGAGCGGCCGCGCCATTATCATCGATCAGCTCGTCCCTGTCGACCAGGCGATTGGGCGGATCGCTCCTCGCCCTGTTGGTATAATGATGCCGCAATGATGGAGTACGTGCCGGTCCTGGTGTTCCTCGGCATGATCGTGGCGTTCGGGGGCGTGAGCCTCCTGGTGGCCGGCTTCCTCCGGCCGGCCCGCCCGGACCCCGTCAAGCTCCAGAACTACGAGTGCGGCCCCGAGCCGATCGGGCCGGCATGGATCCAGTTCCCAGTCGGCTTCTATCTCGTGGCGCTCGTGTTCATCGTCTTCGATGTCCTGGCGGTGTTTCTGTTCCCCTGGGCGCTCGTGCTCCGGGCGCTCGGCTGGGGAGCGTTCGTGCCCATGGTGGTCTTCCTGGGGATTCTCCTGATGGGGTGGCTCTACGCGTACCGCGAGGGGGTGCTGGCATGGAAGTGACGGCGCCCGTCCCCCGGATCCCGCCGCCGGAATGGGAGGAGTTCAGCGATCTCCAGGAGTGGGTGAAGTACCGCCAGGAGCGGATCGACGGGGATCAGGCTTCCGAGGCCTTCGCCAGTCTCGCCGATAAGCTCGAGCACTTTCCGGGCGGCTGGCTGATGGTGACGTCCACCGAGAAACTCTTCAACTGGGCCCGGAAGTCCTCGCTGTGGCCGGTCACCTTCGGTCTGGCCTGCTGCGCCATCGAGATGATGGCAACCTTCGCCTCGCGCTTCGACGTGGAGCGGTTCGGGATGGTCCCGTGGGCCTCCCCCCGCCACGCGGACCTCATGATCGTCTCCGGCACCGTCACCATCAAGATGGCGCCGATGCTCAAGCGTATCTACCAGCAGATGGCCGACCCGAAGTGGTGCATCTCGATGGGCTCGTGCGCGAACTCCGGCGGCCCGTTCCGGCACGGCTACCACGTCGTCAAGGGCGTCGACCGCGTGGTGCCCATCGACGTCTACGTGCCCGGCTGCCCGCCGACGCCGGAGTCCCTCATGTTCGGCATCCTCAAGCTCCAGGAGAAGGTGGCGGAGTTCCAGAAGATGGGCCAGCGGTCGACCGCCGCGCCCCCGGTCGACTGACGATCCCGTGACCCTCGACGCGGCCCTCGCCAAGATTCGCGAGACCTTTGGCGTCGAGCCGACCGGGGAAGATCCGAAGCGCCCGGTCGATCCCCGTCACCTCGTGGTGGTCGTCCCCGTCGAGCGGTGGGTCGAGCTGGCGCGGTTCGCCAAGGCGACGCTCGGCTGTCGGTACTTCTGCCACCTGACGGCCGTAGACTGGAAGGCGGAGGGGTTCGACGTCGTCTGCCGGGTGGAGAACGTCGAGGCCGGGCTCGGGCTGACCATGAAGACACGGCTCGGGCGCGAGGCCGGCTGCCCGAGCCTCACCGGCCTCTACCGCGGCGCCCTGTGGATGGAGCGCGAGTGCTTCGACCTCTTCGGGATCCGGTTCGACGGGCATCCCGACCTTCGGCGGATCCTGCTCCCCCAGGACTGGGAAGGGCATCCCCTTCGGAAAGATTACGCCGTCGACATGCCGCACCCCCCATACCGGTAGACATCGGGACCACACGTGCGGTCGGCGATGAGTCGGGATTGAGGGACGGTGACGCGGGGGGGGGGCGAAGTTAACCTGAACGGGAGGGTCCCATGATCCATGAGCTCCGCACGTACACGATCCATCCGGGCAAGCTCGCGCAGTACGTCGAGCTGGCCGGCTCCATCGGCCGGCCCATCCGCGGGGACCGCTTCGGCAAGCTGGTGGGGTACTGGACGACCGAGCTCGGCCCCCTGAACCAGGTCGTCCACATGTGGGAGTACGCCGACCTCGCGGCGCGGGCTCAGGCGCGCGCCGGCCTCGCCAAGGACGAGCGGTGGACCAAGGAGTACGTCCCGAAGGGACAGCCGCTCCTGCAGGCGCAGGAGAACACGATCCTCACACCGATGGAGTGGTATCCGTTCCGGCCGAGCTCCGGCATGGGGATCTACGAGCTGCGGACCTACCGCCTGTATCCGGGGAAGCTCGCGGAGTGGGCGCGGGTCGCCCAAGCCGGCATCGCCACGCGGGAGAAGTACTCGTCGCCGCTCGGCTTCTGGGCCACGGAGGTCGGGCCGCTCAACACGACCGTCCACATCTGGCCGTACCGCGATCTCGGGCACCGGGCGGAGACGCGGAAGGCGGTGGCGGCCGATCCCGGCTGGCAGGAGGTCGTGGCGAAGCTGGGTCCCCTCATGCAGGCCCAGGAGTCGAAGCTCCTCGTCCCGACGCCCTTCTCGCCGCTCAGGTAGAGGTCCGGCATGCCCGACCCGGAAGCCCGGACGGTCATCGAGTACGGCTACGGGGGCAACGAGCGCCTCGTGATGAACATGGGGCCGCAGCACCCGTCCGCCCACGGGGTCTTCCG
>CAZDYT010000668.1:0-2719 GCA_964509395.1 uncultured bacterium | reverse complement strand
CCGTCACGGTCAGCTACCCGGGGGCTGCGGACGCCATCGTCGGCGTGAACGTGCCGGGGAGGATCGCCATATGTCCCCCCAAGAAGAAGAAGTCCAAGACGTGCCCGTAAGGCGGTCCGGGGTCGCCGAGGCGCGCGCCGAGGCCGGGCTCAGCCTGGACGGGATGAGGCCGAGGGCCGCTCGGGCCTCGGCCACAGCCCGAAGCGGTTGGGTGATCACAGTCGACTCACTCACCACGAGTGTGGCGCTTCAAGAACTCTAGCTGGCCATCACGGTGCGCTCGCGGGCCCATTCCCGGAGGGCCTCGATCTCCTCTGCCCGGGTCACCGAGAGCGGCTTCGTGGCCCGTAGCTCCTCGAGGAGGAGCTCGGTGTGGAGCTCGCGCTGCCGGGAGAAGGCGGTATAGAGGCCGGAGACGACAGCCGCTTCGATCTCGGCTCCGCTGAACCCCTCCGAGGCGTCCCCGAGCGCGTCGAGGTCGAAGTCCGACGGCTCCCGCTTCCGCTTCCTCAGGTGCACCGCGAAGATCTCCCTGCGCTCCTCTCGATTGGGCAGGTCGAGGAAGAAGATCTCGTCGAAGCGCCCCTTCCGCCCGAGCTCCGGCGGGAGCTGGCTGATCTGGTTACACGTGGCGACGACGAACACCGGGGCCGTCCGGTCCTGGAGCCATCCGAGCAGCCGGCCGAAGAGGCGCCGGGAGAGCCCCGCGTCGGTCTCCGCGCTCGAGACGGCGGCAAAGCCCTTTTCGATCTCGTCCACCAGCAGGACGCACGGAGCCATCCGCTCGGCCATCGCGAGAGCGCGCTCAAGGTTCCGCTCCGACTCGCCCACGTACTTGTCGTAGAGCCGGCCCGGCTCGAGCCGGAGCAACGGCAGCCCCCACTCCATCGCGACGGCCTTGGCGGCCAGAGTCTTCCCGGACCCCTGGACCCCCAGGAGCAGGATCCCTTTCGGCGGGGGGACGCCAAAGCGCGCGGCCTCGGGCGTGAAGGCCTTCCGGCGCTTGTCGAGCCACTCCTTGAGGTGCCGAAGTCCGCCGACCTGGGCCAGACCCCCTTCCGGCGGGACGTATTCGAGGACGCCTTCTTTTTCCAGCAGCTGCCGCTTGATCTCGATGATCCGGTCCAGGTCCCGGAGCGTCAGCGCCCAGTCGTCGAGAATGACCTTGGCCAGCGCCCGCTCCGCCTCGAAGAGGGTGAACCCTTTCATCGCGTCCGCGAGCCGGTCGATGTCGGCGGCAGACAGCTCGACCCGGATCCGGTGCTGGCGCGAGAGCTCCGCGATGACCTGCTCCGCGAGGCGCCGGAGCTCCTCGGTGGTCGGCAGGTCCAGCCTGACGCGGGCCACCAGCTTTTCCAGCTCCGCGGGAAGCTCGATCCGCGGCGCCGAGAACGCCAGCGCACGCCGGGCTTTCGCGAACGATCGCGCGAGGTCCTGCAGCTTGCGCACCACCTCGGCGTCCCCGAGGTGTCGGTGGAGGTCTTTGAACCAGTAGAGGCCATCGCCCTTGAGCGAGGCCAGGTTCGCCAGGGCCAGGATGGGACGCTGGGTGTTGTAGATGGGGCTCTCCGCGCCGTAGCGGCGGAGCCCCTCGGTGAGGGTCCAGACCCAGAATGGGATCGCGAGCTTCGTCGCGACCGCCCGCAAGGCCGCCTCGACCCGCTCCTCCTCGTAGCTCTCGACAGCGATGATCGGGTAGCGCGACAGGACGAGGAGCTCGAGATCCCTCAGGATTTGCACGGCTTGCCCCCGGGCGAGAAGCCCTCGAGCTACGACGCCTCGGGCGGCAGCGCGAGCCCCAGGAGGGCCATCGGATCCACGCGCGCCCCGCCGAGCGAGACGGCGAAGTGGAGGTGCGGCCCCGTCGCCCGCCCGGTGGCCCCGACGCTCCCGATCGGCTGGCCGCGCCCCACGCGCTCCCCCACCGCGACGCGGCTCTCCTCCAGGTGGTAGTAGTGCGTGAAGAGGCTCAGGCCGTGGTCCAGGACCACGAGACGGCCGGCGAAGAAGTGCTCGGCCACCAGCACGACCCGTCCGGCGTTGGCCGCGAGCACCGGGCTGCCGCGCGGGGCGGCCCAGTCGTAGCCGGCGTGGGGGCTGCGCGGCTGATCGTTGATGATGCGTCGGAGGCCGAACCCGCCGGTGGGCTGGCCGCCCTCGATGGGGACGACAAACGCGCCCCGCCAGAGCCGTTCAGCGGCGCTGTCGACCAGCGCCGCCCGCAGCTCGGTCTCCTCCACTCGGACGCGCGCGAGGGTCTCGCGGTCGAGGTCCACTTGATCGGGCGGCAGTGCGAGCCGCTGAAGCTCGAAGCTCCGCGGGCGCACCGAGACCCTCCCGCGGGCGATGATGAGCTGTCCCTGCGGGCGCGAGGGCCGGCTGAGTCGCCAGGCCAGCGGCCCGGGCGCCACGTCGAGGTCCACACCCGCGAGCGCCGCCATCCCGCCGTGAACCGGAAAGAAGCGCAGGGGATGCCCCTGCCACTCCCCGCCGAGGTCGGGCGGTGCGCCCGTGACGTGGACGAGGACGACGTCGCCGGGGCGCGGCTCGGCGGGGCTGATGCGGACATTAAGGCCGGCCGTCGCCGCCGGGGCGCTCGCCCCGGTCGCGAGCAGGAGGAGCGCGCCCGCAACGAGGCGAGCCGCGCCCCCGGCCGTCACTCCGGGTCCGGCCTCGGCGGTTGCTGGCGCAGGAAGCGTTCGATCTCCGCCACGAGATC
>CAZDYT010000667.1:0-2721 GCA_964509395.1 uncultured bacterium | reverse complement strand
GCGCCGAGCAGCTCGAGATCAAGATGGCCCAGGGCTCGAAGCCCGGCGAGGGCGGCCAGCTCCCGGGTCACAAGGTCGCCGCGCACATCGCCCGGATCCGCCGGGCGACCCCGGGAATTCCCCTGATCTCGCCGCCGCCGCACCACGACATCTACTCGATCGAGGACCTGGCGCAGCTGATCTACGACCTCAAGATGGTGAACCCGCGCGCCAAGGTCTGCGTGAAGCTCGTCTCCGAAGCGGGCGTGGGGACGATCGCCGCGGGCGTGGCCAAGGGCTACGCGGACGTCGTCCTGATCTCCGGGCACGACGGCGGCACCGGCGCCTCGCCGGTCTCGTCGATCAAGAACGCCGGCGTCCCGTGGGAGCTGGGGTTGTCGGAGACCCAGCAGGTCCTGGTGATGAACGACCTCCGCGGGCGCGTGACCCTCCGGGTGGACGGCGGGATGAAGACGGGGCGTGACGTGGTGGTGGCCGCGCTCCTGGGCGCCGAGGAGTTCGGGTTCGGCACGGCGTCGGTCGTGTCGATCGGCTGTATCATGGCGCGTCAGTGCCACCTCAACACCTGCCCCGTGGGCATCGCGACCCAGCGCGAGGACCTCCGGGCCAAGTTCGCGGGCACACCGGACATGGCGATCCACTTCTTCACCCACGTGGCCGAGGACGTGCGGGAGATTCTCGCCGGCCTCGGCTATCGCACGCTCGACGACATCGTCGGCCGGACGGATCTCCTCGTGGCTGCGCCGCGAGGCGACGGCAAGGTCACGGCGCTCGACCTCTCGAAGATCCTGACCCCGGCGGACCCGGACGGGGCGCGCCCGCACCGGTGCGTGCAACCCCGGAACGATCGGCTGGACGAGCCGCTCGATCGCACGCTCCTCGCCGACGCGCGGCCGGCGGTGGAGGAGGGACGGCCGGTGCGCCTCAGCTACCCGATCCGGAACATCCACCGCACGGTGGGCGCTCGCCTTGCCGGCGAGATCGCCCGGCGCTACGGCGACCGTGGTCTTCCCGAGGGCACGATCGAGATCCGCTTCCAGGGGAGTGCGGGACAGTCTTTCGGCGCCTTCTGCGTCCCAGGGATGCGGCTCGTGCTCGAGGGCGAAGCCAACGACTACGTCGGGAAGGGTATGGGAGGCGGCGAGATCGTGGTTCGGCCGCCCGCGACTGCGCGCTTCCCCTGGCACGAGAACGCGATCGTCGGCAACACGGTTCTCTACGGCGCGACGGGGGGCGCTCTCTTCGTCGCCGGCCGGGCGGGGGAGCGCTTCGGCGTCCGCAACTCCGGGGCGACGGCGGTGGTCGAGGGGGTGGGCGATCACGGGTGCGAGTACATGACCGCCGGGTGCGTTATCGTCCTGGGCGAGACCGGGCGGAACTTCGGCGCCGGCATGACCAACGGCGCCGCCTTCGTCCTCGACGAGACGGCTGAGTTTCCGAAGCGCTACAACCCGGAGCTGGTGCGCATCGCGCGCGTCGAGGAGCCCGGGGACGTGGCGCGGCTGCGCGGCCTCGTGGTCCGCCACCTCGAGGAGACGGGGAGCCGCCGAGCGGCGGATCTCCTGGCCCGTTGGGACGAGCTCTTCCGGTGGTTCTGGAAGGTGATCCCGATGCCGGCGGAGGCCATCGCCAAGACGATCGAGGTCGCCAAGCGCGGGAGCGAGGTGGTGGCGCTGAGCGGCTCGGGTCGCTAGCTCGACCCAGGCGCTCGGCACGCATGGCCAGCACGCGGGCGCCTCTGGCGCGCTTCGAGACGGCGGGCGGGGCGCGCATCTACCGGATTCCCGTCGAGACCTTTCCCGGGCACATCAACAATGTCTACCTGATCCTCGACCGCGGCACCTCCACGCTCGTGGACGTCGGGTCGGGGCTCCCCCAGTCGGTCGGGGACCTCCACGGCGGGTTCGAGGCCGTCGGCGCGCACTTCGGCGAGCGGGTGCGCCTCGACGCCGTCCAGCACGTGGTCATCACCCACTCCCACATCGATCACTTCGGATACGTCGGCTGGTTCCAGGCGCACACGGGCGCCGCCATCTACATTCACGAGCTGGACGCGCGGGTGCTGCAGAACTTCGAGGAGCGGATCGTCCTCGCCTCGAGAGATCTCCGGATCTTCCTCGAGCGTTCCGGGCTCGAGCCCAGCGCGGTGGAGGAGCTCACGGAGATGTATCGGGCCGGGAAGAGCTTCTTCAAGTCGGTCCGCCTGGATCGGAAGCTCAGGGACGGGGAGGCCATCGTCAACGGCTACGTGGTCCACCACGTGCCGGGTCACTGCCCCGGACAGATCTGCCTCCAGGTGGACGACGTGCTGTTCACCGCCGACCACGTCCTTCCCCGAATCACGCCGCACCAGTCGCCGGCGGCGATCACCTCGTTCTGCGGTCTCGAGCTCTACCTCCAATCGCTGGAGAAGGTGCGGCGGCTCGGCGGCATCCGGGTCGCGCTGCCGGGTCACGAGGAGGAGATTCGGGACCTCCGGGCGCGCATCGACGCGATCGCGGCGCACCATCGGGAGCGCCTCGGGCGCGTGCTGGAGATCTGTGCCGTGCCGCGGAGTCTCGTCGAGATCAGCCGAGCCCTGTTCGGGGAGCGGGGCGGGTACACGCGCCTCCTCGCCCTCGAAGAGGCCGGGGCCCACATGGAGTACCTCTTCCAGCGGGGGGAGCTGGGGATCGCGAACCTGGACGAGGTCGCGGCGGAGCCGAATCCGGTGGTCCGGTA
>CAZDYT010000666.1:0-2723 GCA_964509395.1 uncultured bacterium | reverse complement strand
CCCACGTGCGGCATCCGGTCGTACGGCATGCACACGTTGCCGTGCCAGAAGAACTCGCTCCCCACGCCCGCGAGCGCCGGGCAGAGCGCCGCCATCCGCCCCTCAAGCCACACCCGCCGCCGCGCGAGGATCGCGGGGGTGTCCAGCACGCCGGCGCGGCCCCCGAAGAGCAGCCGGCCGTCGCGGAGCCGCCGCCAGTAGTGGACGAGCGTCCGCGTGTCGGTGTAGACCTGCGTCGTGCCCATCCCCACCTCGTGCCACTCGGCCTCCGTGAGCGGGCGCGTGACGATGATGTTGCTCGCAGCCGGCATCGTCCGGCCGGCGAAGTAGGGGTGCAGGCGCTCGGGCGTGTAGCCGTTCGTGGCCATGACGACCCGGCGCGCCCGGACCACGCCGGCCGGCGTCACGAAAAGGTGCCCGCCGCCCTCCCGTCGCCACTCGACGACCGGCGAGTGGTGGTGCACGCTCGCACCCCGCCGCAGCACGGCCGCCGCCAGGCCGCGGACGTACTTCAGAGGGTGGAGCCCGAACGTCTGGCGGTAGCGGAGGGCGCCGTGGGCCGCCGGACCGCGGAGCCACCCTTCGCGCGCGAGCGCGTCGCGGTCGAGGAACTCGATGTCGGGGTAGTCGAAGAGGTCACGGTAGAGCGCCTGACGCTCCTGCAGCACCGGCACCAGCGCGGGCCGATGGGCCACGTTGAGCCAGCCGTCGGGCTCCTGGTCGCAGGCGATCTGCTCCTTGGCGACCAGCTCCCGGACCGTCTCGCAGGCCTCGATCCCGGTCCGCACCACGCGCCGCGCGACGGCGAGCCCCCACCGGGCAATCCGCTCCTGGAGCGTGAGCTTGCCGATGGAGATCATGGCGAACCCGCCGTTCCGGCCGCTCGCCCCCCAGCCGATCGACCGCGCCTCGAGCACGCACGCCTCGATCCCGTGGGTGCCCGCCAACCGGTAGGCCGCGGCCAGCCCCGTGTAGCCGCCGCCGATCACGGCGACCTCGACCGCGCGATCGCGGTCGAGACGTGTCACCCCCGCCGGCTCCGCCCCCGCGGTCGCCGCCCAGTAGGACTCCGGCTCGGTCGTCGCCCGCTCGCGCATGCCTTACCTCGCCTCCAGTCTCGGCGGCTCAGCCGCTCCGCGTGGCCGGCCGCCCGCGGCCCAGGAGCTGCACGAGCCCGAACAGCCCCACCGAGATCACGATCAGGAGGGTCGAGATGGCGGCAATCGTGGGGTCGATCTGATCGCGGAGGGCGCTGAACATCCGTCGCGTCAGGGTGGCGTTCTCGCCGCCCGAGATGAACAGGGCGACCACCACCTCGTCGAGGGAGGTGATGAACGCGAACAGGGCCGCCGAGATCACGGAGTAGCGGATCTGCGGCAGCGTGATGGTCAGGACCGCCCGGACGCGGCTCGCCCCGAGGCTCCGGGCCACCATCTCCTGGGTCATGTCGAATGAGGCAAGCCCCGCCGTCACGGTCACGACGACGAACGGCAGGGCGAGCAGCGTGTGCGCCAGCACCAGGCCGAGCAGCGTGTTGACCAGCTCGAGCCGCGCGTACACGTAGAAGAGCCCGATGGCGACCAGGATGGCCGGGACCATCTGGGGCGCCACCAGGAGGAGCTGGAGCGCCCGGCTCCACCGCCGCCGCGTCACGGCCAGGCCGTAGGCAGCCGCGGTCCCGAGCACGGTCGCGGCCACCGTGGTCAGCCCGGCCGCCCGCAGGCTCACCCACGTGGCGTCCCGCCACTCGACCGAGCCGAAGAAGGCGCGGTAGTTCCTCAGGGACCAGCGGCGCGGGGGGAACTCCAGGTAGACCGTGTCCGAGAACGACATCGGGATCACGACGAGCACCGGCAGCACGAGGAACACCCCGACCAGGGCGCACCAGGCGTAGAGCCACGACCGCCGCAGGTGCGAGACCGGGACCGGCGGACCCGCGGCCATCAGCGGCCCCCGAACAGGCGCGGGATGGCGAACACGCGGTGGAGCACGACGAAGATCACGCCGACCGAGGCGAGGAGCACGACCGCCAGGGAGCTGGACGCGCCCCAGGCGAAGTACGTGTTGACGTTCTGCTCGATCTTCATGGCGACGAGGTATGTCTTCCCCCCGCCGAGGAGCGCCGGCGTCACGTAGAACCCCAGGCACAGGACGAAGACGAGGAGGAGCCCCGCCACGAGCCCGGGCAGCGAGAGCGGCAGGAACACCTGCCAGAAGGCGCGGACCGGGCTCGCCCCGAGGCTCGCCGCGGCCCGGACGTAGTCGGGATCGATCGCGCGCATGGAGGCATAGAGGGGGAGGATCAGGAACGGGAGCAGGATGTGCGTCATGCCGATGACCGTGCCGGTCATGTTGTGGACCAGGGGGATCGGGTCGGCGATGAGGCCGAGGTTCACCAGCAACGTGTTGACCAGGCCGCGTCGCTGGAGGAGCACCAGCCAGGCGTAGGTGCGCACCAGGAGCGCGGTCCAAAACGGGAGGATGACGACGATCAGGCCGAGGTTGGCGGCCCGCGGCGGGAGCTGGGCCAGGAGGTAGGCCAGGGGGTACCCGAGGAGCACGCAGATGAGGGTGACGAGGACGCTGACCTCGACCGTGTTCCAGAGGATCGTGACGTAGGCCGGCTCCTGGACCAGCCGCTCGTAGTGGACCAGCGAGTGCGCGTCCTTCTCCACCACGGAGAGATAGAAGACCCAGCCCACGGGCAGGACGAGCAGGAGGCC
>CAZDYT010000665.1:0-2737 GCA_964509395.1 uncultured bacterium | reverse complement strand
CCTGCTGTGCTCCTTCGGAAGCTCGAGCCGTGAGGCGAACGGTGTAGGCTTGCCTTTTCTCCAGGGACCGCCCCCCAGCCTCCCGCCGGAGCTGCCGGGCCCGCGAATGCGCCTTCGCCCGCCTGGGGCGCCCGGGACACCGACGGAAGACGCCGTTCGAGCTCGCTGCGGTGCCACCGCGTCCGGCTGGCGGTCGCTCCTGCTCATCCATCCGGCTACCCGTCCAGGAGACAGTCGTCGGGCAGGCATTCCACGGGCACGAAGTCGCGCTCGTGGATATAGTCCGGTCGCTTGAAGGTCACCTGCGCGTTCTCGACCGGGTTCGCGATCGCCGAGAAGATCGTCCGGGGCCACGGCGACATGTTGCCGTTCGAGCCATGGACCATCACGTCCCCGAAAATCAGCCCGGTGCCTGCCGGACCCTTGGCCGCGACGATGCCGCCCTCCCGGACGAGCCGGGCCAGGGTCTCAGTGTCCAGGGTCCACAGGGGGTAGCTCGTCGTGGCGGTGTCCCGTCCGGCGCCGAGCAAGCCGTGCCTGTGGGAGCCGGGGATGAACATGAGCGGACCGTTGAACTCGTTGACGTCGTCCAGGAACACGTGGAGGTTGAGCGCCGTCGGCTCCGGCACGCCGTCCTCCGGGTGGTGCGTCGCGAAGTCCTGGTGCCACTGCCAGACCTCGCCGGTGAAGGCCGCCTTGGCGTTGACCTTGACCTGCTGGAGGTAGACCTTGCTCCCCGTCAGCTGCATGGCCGGCTCGATCAGGCGCGGATGGCGAGCCAGCCGGGCGAAGACCTCGTTGCGGCGGTGGAGGGCGAAGGCCGTCCGCACCTCGTCGCTCCCCTTCTCGCGCCAGTTCTCGGGCCGCCGCTCCGCATAGAGCGCGGGAAGCTGGGCGCGCATCAACGCGGCCTCCTTCGTGGAGAACAGGCCCGGCAGCAGGAAAAATCCGTCTTTGTGGAACCGTTCGACCTGCTCGTCGGTGAGCCACATGACCATTCCCCCCGTCGCTCACGGGGCCGCTGCCGGCAGGATCCGCCCGACTTCATCCAGGACACCCAGCTCCACGGTCCGGTCGGTCGCCTGGAGCGGCTTCCGTTCCTTCATCCAGAGGATGCGCTCCTCCTTGTAGAGATCCCGCTCCACCGACACGGCGGTTTGCCCCTCCCCGGCGGCCTTCAGCGTGAGCCGGAGCTTGTGCCGCGACCCCTCGCCGTAGACGCCCCAGTCCTTGAAGTCCACGCCGCGGGAGTTCGTGAGGATCCACCCGACGCTCTTGTCCTGGTCGTCGATGCTCCAGCCGAGGCTCCTCAGCACGGACTCGACGACCGCCCAGGTCCGCTCCATCGGCGCGCCGAAGGTCCGCGTCACGGGCTGGCCCGCCTGCCCGGAGAGCGGGCCGGCCGCGGCCGCGAGGAATGCCGACACGAGGATCCCGGTGGTCATCCGCCGCATGGTGGGTGAGACTCTACGGGCCCGCCGGAGGCCTGTCAAGGCCGCGAGGTCCGCGCGGGGCCGCGCGCCAGGGAGAGGGCTGGGGTGAGGGTTCCATCGTCAGCAGGGCGTCTCCTCAGCCCGCCCGAAGGCGCCGGAACCGGACTCCGCCGCGCGCACGAGCTCGCCGAGCATCGCGATGAACGCCGGATGGTCGCTGACCGTCCTCGCCCGGTGAAAGCGGACGCCGCACTCGGCGGCGAGCGCGCGCGCGCCCACGTCGAGATCGTAGAGCACCTCCACGTGGTCGCAGACGAAGCCGATGGGCGCGACGACGACGTCGCGGGCGCCCGTGGCCGCGAGCCGGCGGATCTCGTCGCTCACGTCCGGCTCGAGCCAGGCCTCCTCGAGCCGGCCGCTCCGGCTCTGGTAGGCGAGCGACCACGGGGTGTGGCCGAGCCCCGCGGCGACCCGCCGCGAGGACTCGGTGAACTCGGCCACGTACGGCGAGCCGTCGGCCATCGCGACCGGCACGCTGTGGGCCGTGAACACGAGCGGCGTGGTCGCGCGCGCCGCCGGCGGGATCGCCTGGAACGCCCCCCGGATCCGGTCGGCCACCGCCGCGATGAAGCCCGGCCGATCGAACCACTCGGGCGCGTAGCGGACCTCCGGGGCGGTCGGCCCGGCCCGGGCGCGCGCCTCGGCCACGTTGGCCTGATAGCGCTCCCACGAAGCCTCCGTGCGATACGCCGAGAGGATCACGCCCAGCGCGTGGCGGACGCCGTCTCCCGCCATCGCGGCCAGCGTCTCGTGCAGGTACGGAGTCCAGTTGCGCATGCCGACGTAGACGGGGAGCGCGAGCCCGTCCGCGCGGAGCTGCGCGCGGAGCGCGTCGGCCTGGCGGAAGGTCAGCTCGTTGAGCGGCGAGCGCCCGCCGATCCGCGCGTAGTGCTGGGCCACCTCCTCGAGCCGCGCCGGCGGGATCGGGCGGCCATGGGTCACGTTGGCGAGGAACGGGCGGATGTCCTCGGGCTTCTCGGGGCCCCCGAAGGCGATCAGCAGCACCGCGTCGATGGGGGGGGGCATGCTCCGAGTCTACCGCGCCGAGAGCTGTGCCACAGATTCCTCGGCTTCCCGCTCGCGCCGGGGCGAGAACCGAGCAGCCCTCCGAGTAGAGGAGGTCAGCTCGGCCATCGGTGAGACGGCCGGCTGCCTCCCCCCTCACAGACCCGAGCGTGCAGGATTACCGCACTCGGTTCCTCAGACATGACTCACCGCACCGGCCCAAGGGCGAGCGATATAGG
>CAZDYT010000664.1:0-2738 GCA_964509395.1 uncultured bacterium | reverse complement strand
CCGGGCCGCCACTCTCCGTTCGTGGTGCAGACACGCTGGGGTGCTTAACAGTTTTGGGGAAACCCGCTTCGTTCGCCTCAGTGTCTGGTCCGATGGGACCGATCCCAGGATAGACCCACGGCCGGCCCGCGTCAGCAAGGCTTCCTCGCGTTTCGACACCTTCGCCCTCGATCCCCGTCCACCATCACCGCGAAGAGCGTAGAGGACACCAAGACAGACGGGCCGAGCCCGTGTCGGTCCGTCAGACTGTGCCTATGGTCGAGCCCCCCGGGGCTCGCCATCGCTGGCGGCCCCGCCCGTCTGATCGGCACGCGGTCGTCTGCGAACAGCGCTGGCGTGTGGGCGGCGTATGGTCTATCATTCGTATAGATGAAAGACAAACCCACGACGCCACGATCCCCGTCCCCTGCAAGGCTCCTGACGCGCCGGGCTCACGTCCGGCAGGCGCTCCCGCCCCTCGAGGAGGTCTTGCGCGGCAGCCTCCTGCACCGCGAGATCCGCTGTGGGAAGGCCACGTGTCACTGTGCGACGGGGCCGGGGCATCCCCTGCTGTGCGTGACCGTCACCTTCTCGAAAGGGCGGACGCAGCAAGTGACCGTCCCGCGGGCGTGGCGGGCGACCGTCCAGCGCTGGATCGCGAACTATCAGCGGTATTGGCAGGCGATTGAGGCGATCTCGGCCATCAATCGCCAGTTCCTACAGCGGCGGCAGTGGCCGGCCGGCTCGAGTCCCCGCCCCGCGTCCCCGAGGGGCGCCCCCCGCCACGGGCGAGGGCGATGAGGGGCGACTCCACGCTGCGCCATCTGGTCGCCCAGATCCGCGTCGCGCCCGACCCGGCCCCGTCGGCGTCCGCGCGCCCGCGGCCATCCGTGACGGCGGGCGGCCGACACGCCCGGCCGTCGTTGGCGCCCGCTGCCCCGCCCCTGATGCAGATCGAACAGCGCATCCTGGACCACTTTTGGCCCCAGATGCGCCAAGCCCTCCAAGCCGAACTCGATGCGCTGGCGGTCGCCGAGCGCCACAGAGCCCCGCCGCTGTGCTGCGGGACCCCGATGGCCGCGCATGACCGTCGGCCGGTGACGTGTGAGACGTGGATGGGGACGATCCGCATCCCGGCGCGCCGCTGCCGCTGCCGGATTTGCAAACGCGACTGTCGCCCGCTCGTGGACCAGCTCGAGATCGAGCCGGGGCGCCCCAGTGGGCTGCTCGCCCGGTTGCTGGGGTTGCTGGGCTGCGTGGCGTCCTACACGCTGGCCGCCGAATTGGCCGCGCAACTCCTGCGCGTCCATGTGAATGCGATGACGGTCTGGCGCGCCGTCCAACGACTCGGCGAGGCCGCCGCCCGCTACACCGAGGCGATGAGCGCGCACTACGCCGACCCGCGAACGGATCGGCCCATCAGCGCCGACGCGCCCGCGGCGGTCCTGGTCGCCGTGGATGGCTGCGTGCTGGGCATGCAGGTGCGGTCCACGCGGCGGCGGCGGCAGAGGCCGGACGAGATCCTCCCGGCGCTCCCGCCCGTCGACGACGGCCATTTCCGGGAGGTCAAAACCGGCGTCCTGCTCCTCCCGGCCGAGCGCGTCGCGCTCTCCCCCGCGCGGCACACGGTGGTGCGCCGGGTCCTGGTGACGTGTCTGGGCAATGCCGATCTGCTCTTCTCCCGCCTCTGGGCGCAACTGGCCGAACTCCAGTGGGTCGGCGCGCACACCGTCGTGGTGATCGTGGGAGACGGCGCCGAGTGGATCTGGCAGCGCGCCACGCTCTTCGCGAACGTCTGTGAGATCCTCGACTTCTGGCATGCCCTGGAGCACGCGTGGACGTACGCCCGCCTGCAATTTGGGGAGGGCGCGCGCCAGGCCGACCGCTGGGCCAGTCGCCTCGCGCACGACCTCAAGGCCGGCCGCGTGCTGGAGGTCATCGCGCGGTTGAAGACCCTGCGTCCGCGATCCGAAGAGAGCCGGACGGCGTTGGACGCCCTCGTCAAGTACTACACCGACCACGCCTCCCGGATGCGGTACGACGAGTACCTCCGCCTCGGCTACGGTATTGGAAGCGGCGCCGTCGAGAGCGCCCACAAGCAGATCGTGCACGCCCGTTTCCGCCAGGCCGGCATGCGGTGGTCGGCGTGCGGCGCACGACGGCTCCTGGCGCTCCGGCTGCTCCTCCTCAACGGCCAGTGGGCGACGACCGCCCAGCTTCGCATCCCCCGGCCTCTCGCCGCGTAGTGTCCGCGATCCCCGCGCCCCTTGCCTGGCTGCGCCGATCGCGGCATCCTTGCGTCATGCGGCACCGCGCCTCGCCCCCCATCCCAGCGGTCCTGCGGACACAGCTGGAAACGGCCCGCCTCGATACGCTGGCGCTCCTGCGCGCGCTCGATCGCGCCATGATCCCCCTCCCGCAACTGCCCCACGCCGAGCTGCACCACCTCTACCAACTCGATGCCGACTGTGCCGAAGCGCTCTGGGCCCTCGAGCAACCCGCCGGCTCGCTGGATTTCGCCGCCATGGTCCGCGATACGCTCGCGTCTCTCCAGCAGTTGCCGGCCGCGCGCGACATCGTTCGCACTCGTGTGCCCACTCCGCCCAGGGTGGAGGAACTTGAGTCGAACATCCGCGCCGAACTTGATCCGCGCGAGGCCTACAACGACGTCCCGGGCTATTTCCCCCAAAACTGTTAAGCACCCGTGCCATCGACCGTTTCACCAGTAACGCCTACGATCTGATCATCGAGGGCGAGTC
>CAZDYT010000663.1:0-2750 GCA_964509395.1 uncultured bacterium | reverse complement strand
CACACGGCGCGACCACGCTCGTCGTGGGCTCGGCGGTCTTCGAGGCGGCGGACCCCGCGGTCGAGGTCCGGCGGCTGCGGGAGGCGGCCCTGGCACCGTAGATCTTTCGGAGGCTCCGCCCGCCTCCGCCGGTCCTCCCGGCCGGGTCGGGCCGGTGGCGATTCAGCGACCGGCTTCGGGCCCGCCCATGGCCTTCGGCCATGGGTCCCCGTCCCTGTGATGATCCGCCGCAAGGGCGCCCGCGGCGTTCCAGCATCCGGGGAGTGGCCGCGCGCCGCGAACGGATCGTCTTCCGCCGCGCGGGACCGCGTTGGCACGGGAGCACGTTTGCCTTGACGGCGGCCCGACTCTCCTATAAGGTGAGGTGCTTTCAGCGCTTCCACACGCCGAAGCCCTGAGCGGGACCCATGTTTGAAGCCCTGACGCAACGCCTCGAAGCGATCTTCGACCGCCTCCGCGGAGCCGGCCGCCTCAGCGAGGAGAACATCCAAGAGGCCCTCCGCGAAGTGCGCGTCGCCCTGCTCGAGGCGGACGTGAACTTCCGGGTCGCCAAGTCGTTCATCGAGCGTGTTCGCGAGCGCGCCGTGGGCCAGGAGGTGCTGCGCAGCCTGACGCCCGGCCAGCAGGTGGTCAAGGTCGTCCACGCGGAGCTGGTCGCGCTCCTGGGCGGCGCCGCGCATCGGCTGGCCATGGCCTCCCGGCCGCCGACGGTCATCATGGTCATCGGTCTCCACGGCTCCGGCAAGACGACGACGGTGGCGAAGCTCGGCCGGCACTTCCAGCGCGAGGGGTTTCGCCCGATGCTCGTGGCCGCCGACGTCTACCGGCCGGCGGCCATCGAGCAGCTCCAGGTCCTCGGCCGCGAGCTGGGCCTGCCCGTTCTGGGCGCCGAGGGGCGCCGGCCCCTGGACCTGGCGCGCGAGGCGCTGGAGGCCGCCGCCACGCAGGGCCGGAACCCCATGATCCTGGATACGGCCGGGCGCTTGCACATCGACGAGGCGATGGTCGAGGAGCTTCGAGTCTTGCGCCGGGAGGTCAAGCCTCACCACGTCCTGCTGGTGGTCGACGCCATGACCGGCCAGGACGCGGTGACCATGGCGGAGCGCTTCGACGCTGAGGTCGGCTACGACGGGGTGATCCTGACGAAGCTCGATGGGGACGCGCGGGGCGGCGCGGCGCTGTCGATTCGCGAGGTCACCGGGAAGCCCATCGTGTTTGGCGGGGTCGGGGAGCGCGTGGAGGCCCTCGAGCCGTTTCATCCGGACCGGATGGCCTCGCGCATCCTGGGCATGGGGGATGTCCTCTCGCTGGTCGAGAAGGCCCAGGCGACCGTGGACGCCGCGAAGGCCGAGGAGCTCGCCCGGAAGCTCCGCGAGGACAGCTTCACGCTCGAAGACTTCGCCGAGCAGCTCCGGCAGCTCAGGACGATGGGGCCGCTCGAGCAGCTCATGGACATGGTGCCGTTCTTCAAGGGCGCTCGGCTCGAGGCCGGCGAGCTGGATGCGGAGAGCCGGCAGCTCCGGAAGTTCGAGGCGATCATCAACTCGATGACGCCTGACGAGCGGCAGACCCCCGCGATCATCAACGGCGATCGCCGGATGCGGATCGCGCGGGGCAGTGGCGCCTCCGTGCAGGACGTGAACCGGCTGCTGAAGCAGTACGCGCAGATCAGGAAGGTGATGAAGGGGCTCAAGGGGATGGGGGGGCGGGCCGGCCTGAAGCAGCTCCGGCGTGCCCTCCCGTTCCTCGACACCTGAGGGCCAACACGGGGGCGACGGCTCGGGGCGCGCCGGCGGCGCGAGGTCGTGGAGGCCGTGGGCCGACGGCCTCGCGGCCAGACGGACAAGGCGTCGCAGCCCAGGGGAAAGGAGAGAGAGCGGATGGCGGCTCGAATTCGACTACGGCGTACGGGCTCGAAGAAGCGGCCCTCATATCGGGTGGTGGTGGCGGACGCGCGGATGCCGCGCGATGGTCGCTTCGTGGAGGCGATCGGCTACTACAACCCACTGGCCGATCCGCCCGTGATCCGGATCGACGCGGAGAAGGCCGCAGCCTGGCTCCGGAAGGGCGCGTTGCCTTCCAACACCGTGCGCCATCTGCTTGCTCGCGCGGGGGTGCGCGCCGGCTGATCGGCTTCACCCCGAGTCGTGGCATCGGGGGGTTGCGGGATGAGGGAGTTGGTGGAGTTCATCGCAAAGGCGCTGGTGGACGAGCCAGAGGCGGTGCGGGTGAACGAGGTCGAGGGGGAGAAGGTCACCGTGATCGAGCTCCGGGTGGCGCCGGGTGATATCGGCAAGGTCATTGGCAAGCAGGGCCGGACGGCGCGGTCGATCCGGACGATCCTGAGCGCGGCGGCGACAAAGCTGCGAAAGCGGGCCGTCCTGGAGATCCTGGAGTAGGGCGCCGGCGACATGGAACTCATCGCGGTGGGGCGGATTGTCCGGCCTCAGGGCCGCCGTGGCGAGGTGCGCGTCGAGCCGCTGACCGACGAGCCGGGGCGCCTCGCGGAGCTCCGCGAGTGCTACCTCGTCCCGCCCGCGGGGGGTGAACAGCGGCGCGTGGAGACGGTATGGTTCCAGGGGGAGGTGCCGGTGCTGAAGCTCGCCGGCGCGGACAGCCTGGACGCCGCCGAGGCGCTCGCAGGACGCCTCGTGTCCATCTCGCGCGCCGCGGTGCGGCCCCTGCCGCCGGGCCACTTCTACTGCTTCGAGCTCATCGGGTGCACGGTGCGGACCCCGGAGGGCGCCCTT
>CAZDYT010000662.1:0-2755 GCA_964509395.1 uncultured bacterium | reverse complement strand
TTGAGGGCCGCCGACGACCGAGGACGCCGGGATGCGACGGGGATCGGCCACGGCGCCAGCGAGCAACAGCGGAGGAGAGAGAGATGGTCGATGTGAACAAATACCGTGACCTCGAGATCGACCAGAAGGATCAGGTGGCCACGATCCGCATCGTTCCCCTCAGAAGAGCCGTTCGGGCGGGGCGACGTCATGACATCCACTGGGAGCTGGGCTCGGCCTTCAGCGAACTCCGGGGAGACAACAGCGTGCGGGTCATCGTCCTGACCGGCGCCGAGGCCGACGAGTTCCTGGTGCCCCCGAGAACCGACACCTACTCGAGCGAGGCAGCCAAGAAGACCCGGAACGACCCCAGCTCGACGTGGAGGACCTTCACGGGGATCCTCCGAGCGTACCAGAGCATGGCGGAGATCGAGAAGCCGATCGTGGCCCGGGTCAACGGGGATGCCATCGGCTTCGGGCAGAGCCTGATGTTCGCGTCCGACATCATCGTGGCCCGCGAGGATGCCAGGATCGCCGACATGCACATGGGGATGGGCGAGGTGGCGCCATTCGGACCGCCATACGGCGTCGTGCCGGGTGACGGCGGGGCGGCGCTCGTCCCCCTGTACATGACGCCGGCCCGGGCCAAGGAGTACCTCATGCTGGCCAGGGAGTACTCCGCGAGCGAGCTGGCGCGACTGGGGATCATCAACTACGCGGTCCCCATGGCCGAGCTCGACACCCGGGTCGAGGAGATCGTCGGCCGGCTCCTCAAGCGCTCCGCGTACGCGCTCGCGTGGACGAAGCGCGTGTCCAACCGCCTGCTCGCTTCCCATCTCAACCTCACGCTCGACGCGAGCGCAGCGTACGAGATGGTGAACTTCCTCCAGATGGAACGAATGGGATGGCAGGACAGGAAAACGCTCGAGTAGGTTCTGGACCGCAGCAAGAGAGAGACGAGGAGGCTCAGTATGGGTCGGCTCGACGGACGAGTCGCGCTGGTTACAGGGGCCGCGCGAACCGGCAGTATCGGCCGCGCGATCGCCGTGGCGCTGGCGCACGAAGGATCGGACATCGCGGTCAACGATCTCGGGCGAGAGCGAGAGGCCGAGGAGGTTGCCGAGATCATCCGCGGGATCGGGCGTAAAGCGCTCATCATCCCCGCCGATGTCTCGAAGGTCTCGGAGTGTCAGCGCATGGTGCAAGAGACGGTACGCCACTTCGGGCGGCTCGACATCCTCGTAAACAATGCCGGGGGAGGGCGCAACCAGCGGTTCGAAGACATCTCGGAGTCCGACTATGATCAGCAGCTGGACCTGCACTTGAAGGGCCCTTTTTTTGCGGCTCAGGCTGCGGTTCCGCACATGCAGGCCCAGGGCTACGGTCGGATCGTCAACATTTCTTCTCACCTGGCGTACGTCGGGTTCCCGACGTCGGCCCACTATGTGATCGCCAAAGCAGCGCTCCGGACGCTGACCAAGTGCCTCGCGTTGGCCCTGGCGCCCGGCATCACCGTCAACGCGGTGTGTCCGGGGCCCACCGCGACGGAGCGATTCAAAGCCCGCGCGGAATTCGTGGACGAGGACCGGGAAAAGCTCCTGCTGAAGCGATGGGGCCGACCGGAAGATGTGGCTCGGTCCGTGCTGTTCCTCGTGTCGCCGGACGGCGACGCCTACACCGGGCAGACGTTGGACCCGAACTGCGGCGCCGCGATGCCATGAGCCGAGAACGGTCAGGCCGCGGGGGGCCGGGCCCGTGACGCACGATCGCCTGCTCACCACCGTCGTCGGCAGCTATCCCCAGCCGGACTGGCTGGTCGATCGCGAGGCCCTCAAGGACCGCCCGCCGCCCCGCGTGCGGGCCCGGGAGCTCTGGCGCGTCGACGAGCGCTGGCTCGATCAGGCCCAGGACGACGCCACGCTGCTCGCGATCCGCGACATGGAGCGGGCCGGCATCGACATCGTCACCGACGGCGAGATCCGGCGGGAGAGCTACTCGAACCCGCTTGCCACCGGCCTCGAGGGGATCGACCCGGACCGGCCGGGGGTCGCGCTGGGCCGCACCGGCCGCCCCACCCCGGTCCCGCGGGTGGTGGGACCGGTCCGCCGCCGCCGGCCTGTCCTGGTCCGCGACCTCGAGTTCCTGCGACGGAACACCGACCGGCGGATCAAGATCACGCTGCCCGGACCGTTCACGATGACGCAGCAGGCGCAGAACGACCATTACCCCGACGACGAGAGCCTGGCCATGGACTACGCGGCGGCGGTCAACGAGGAGCTACGGGATCTGAAGGCCGCCGGCGCCGACGTCGTCCAGCTCGACGAGCCCTACCTCCAGGCCCGCGCGGAGACGGCCCGGCGGTACGCGGTGGCGGCGATCAACCGGGCGCTCGAGGGGATCCCGGGCCCGACCGCCCTCCACACGTGCTTCGGCTACGCCCACGTCGTCAAGACGCGGGCCAGCGGCTACTCGTTCCTCGCGGAGCTCAACGACTGCCGCGTGGAGCAGCTGTCGCTCGAGGCGGCCCAGCCGGGCCTCGATCCCGCCGTGCTCCGCGAGGTTCCCGCCAAGACGGTCATCCTGGGGGTGCTCGACCTGGACGACCCGACGGTCGAGACGCCCGAGATCGTCGCGCGGCGCATCGACGGGGCCCTGAAGGTCGTGCCGCCCGAGCGGCTGATCGTGGCGCCCGATTGCGGGATGAAGTACCTCTCGAGGGCGGTCGCCTTCGGCAAGCTCCGGGCCCTGGTCGAGGGAAGCCGGCTCGCGCGCGGGG
>CAZDYT010000661.1:0-2759 GCA_964509395.1 uncultured bacterium | reverse complement strand
GGCGTGATCGTGACGAGCGTGCCGTACCATTTGAAGGGATAGCCGGCGCCGCCGGAGCGCTGCCTTGACTTCGCGGGGGTGGAGCGTAGTGTAAAGCGACATGTGGGTGCAGGCCCTCAAGCGGGTCCTCGTCGGCACACCCATCCCGACGACCCTCGCGAAGCACGAACGCCTCAGCCGCGTCACCGGACTCGCCATCTTCGCGTCGGACGCACTCTCCTCCGTGGCCTACGCGACGGAGGAGATCCTGCTCATCCTCGTCCTTGCGGGAACGGCCGCGCTCCACTACTCGACCCTGGTCGCGCTCGGGATCGCGGCGCTGATCGCCATCGTCGTGAGCTCCTACCGGCAGACGATCCTCGCGTACCCCGGGGGCGGTGGCGCCTACATCGTCACGCGCGAAAACCTCGGTCGCTACCCGAGCCTGGTGGCGGGCGCAGCACTGCTGATCGACTACGTCCTCACGGTGGCGGTCAGCGTGGCTGCCGGGATCGCTGCGGTGACCTCTGCCGTGCCAGTGCTCTACCCGTACCGAGTCATTTTCTGCGTCCTTGGGGTCGTGCTGATCACGGTCGGGAACCTCCGGGGGGTGCGGGAATCGGGACGCCTCTTCGCCGTGCCGACCTACCTGTTCATCGGCGCGTATCTCGTCCTCATCGGGTGGGGGGCCGTGCAATGGCTCCAGGGCGGGCCGGAGCAATGGCAAACGGGCGCCGCGGCGGCGATGCCCGGCACGCAGGAACTGACGCTCTTCCTCGTGCTCCGGGCCTTCGCCTCCGGCTGCACGGCGCTGACCGGGATCGAGGCCGTGTCGGACGGCGTCCCCGCCTTCCGGGCGCCCGAGGCACGGAATGCCCGCGCGGTCCTCGCGATGCTCGGGCTGGTTCTGATCGGGCTCTTCCTCGGGATCACGTTTCTCGCGAACGCCTTCGGCCTCGTGCCTACCGAGCGCGAGACCGTCAACTCCCAGCTGGCGCGTCGGGTCTTCGGCGAGACCCTCTTCTACTACGTGATCCAGGGTGCGACCACTCTGATCCTCGTCCTCGCCGCGAACACGAGCTTCGCCGATTTCCCTCGCTTGTCGTTCTTTCTCGCGCGCGACCGCTTCATGCCGCGGCAGTTTGCGAATCGAGGCGACCGGCTCGCGTACTCGAACGGGATCATCATCCTGGCGCTGGTGAGCGCGCTGCTGCTCGTGATCTTCGGAGGCAGTACCCATGCGCTGATTCCGCTCTACGCTGTCGGCGTGTTCATCTCCTTTACCCTCTCGCAGTCGAGCATGGTGCGCCACTGGTTCCACGAGCGCGGACGCGTATGGGGGCTCCGGGCTCTGCTGAACGCCACGGGTGCCGGCGCGACGGGCGTCGTGGCGATCGTCATCGCCACGACGAAGTTCACGCACGGCGCCTGGATCGTCCTGGTGTTGATCCCGTGCCAGATCCTCGTCTTCTTGGTGATCCATCGGCACTACGGGGAGGTCGCCCGCCAACTCTCGGTCGAGGCCCTGGCACCCGGGCGGCCGCCGGCGACGCACACGGTGCTCGTGCTGGTCGGTGACGTCCACCGGGGCATGCTCCCGGCGCTGGAGTACGCGCGGGCGCTCTCGCCCCAGGCGCGCGCCGTCTACGTGGAGATTGACGCAGACTCCACACAGCGCCTCGAGGAGCGCTGGGAGAAATGGGGGAGCGGTATTCCGCTGGTCGTGCTGCGCTCGCCCTACCGCTCGGTGGTCGGGGCGCTGCTCGAGTACCTCGATCGCCTCCAGGAGATGGCGCCGCATCAGCTCATCACGATCATTCTCCCGGAGTTCGTGCCGGCCCGCTGGTGGCAGCACCTCCTGCACAACCAGACGGCGCTTCTCATCAAAGGGGCGCTCCTCTTCCGGAAGGGCGTGATCGTGACGAACGTCCCGTATCACCTGGAGCGGTGATAACTCGGAGAGAGCAACGTCCCCCTTCCGAACTTCCCCGAAGGTGCGGGGAGACCTTCGGCGGGCGATCGGCGTAACGCGCCGGGGTGGCTACGTGGCGGCGGCGAAAAAGAGCGGGTCGCGGAGCGCCACGCGGACCGGCTCGCCCTCGGCGACGGCGCGTGTCGCCGTTGCCGCGAACTCGTGGGGACCGAGGCGGATCCGGTACTCGAAAAACTCTCCGCGGTAGGCGCGCGCGACGACGCGACCCGCCAGGCCGGCGCCGGGCTCCACCAGCGCGACCTGCGCCGGGCGGAAGGCGAGCACGCCCGGCCCCGCGGCACCCGGCGGGACGCGGCAGGCGATGGACGGGCTGCCCGGGACGCGCGTCACCCGGACGCGCCCCGGTCCCGCCACCTCGGCGGCGAGGAACCCGCCGTACCCCAAGAACTCGGCCACGAAGCGGTCCGCGGGCGCGTCGTAGACGACCTCCGGACGGTCGACCTGGTGGAGGATCCCGGCTCCCATCACGGCGACGCGATCGGCGAGGGCCAGCGCCTCGTCCTGGTCGTGCGTGACGTAGAGGATCGCGGTCCCCACCCGTCGCTGGATCGCCTTCAGCTCGACGCGCATCTCCTGGCGGAGCCGCGCGTCGAGGTTTGAGAGCGGCTCGTCGAGGAGCAGGACCGCGGGCTCGGCCGCGAGCGCCCGCGCGAGCGCCACGCGCTGCTGCTGGCCGCCCGAGAGCTGATGGGCGTAGCGCTCGGCAAGCCCCTCGAGGCGGGTGAGCTCGAGGAGCGCCGCGATCCGGGCCGCCCGCGCCGCGGCGGGGACGCGGCGGAGCCGCAGC
>CAZDYT010000660.1:0-2761 GCA_964509395.1 uncultured bacterium | reverse complement strand
ATCCCCACCTGGACGATCTGCGTCGCCTGGCCGTTTCCCCCGACGGGCATGGTGAGGAGCCGCACGCGCTCCCGGGGCGCCAGCTCCACGGTCTCGAATGTGGGCACGCCGCGCGCCGCGTTCTGGCGCGCCGCCTCCGAGAGGGGGAGCGTCCGGCCGCGCGGGTGGGTCCAGCGCAGGCTCGCCGCACCCTGGGGATCCCGGAGCTGGAAGAACTTGTCGTAGAACTCCGGCCCCAGAATGTCCCGAACCGTCGCCGCGGCGCCCGTCTCGTCCGGCGACCCCGAGTACCCGGTGTCCCGAATCACCTGCGCGACGAGCTGGAGCGACACGTCGAGGTCCTGCATGAGGCTCCACCGCAGCATGGCGTACGAGAGCACGCTGACGACGAGCAGGATGACCAGGAGGACGCCGGTATACCAGAGGGTCAGGCGGGTGCGGACCGGGAGCGGCCGGAACGCGACGTTCATGCCTCCGCCTTCATGACGTACCCTGCGCCGCGGACCGTGTGGAGGAGCCGTCGCTCGCCCGGGGTGTCGATCTTCCGGCGCAGGTAGCCGACGTACACGTCGATGATGTTGCTTTCGGGATCGAAGTCCAGGCCCCAGACGTGCTCGGCGATCATCGGCCGCGTGAGGACGCGCCCGACACTGCGCAAGAAGTACTCGAGCAGCGCGAACTCGCGGACGGTCAGGTCGATCCGGCGGCCCCCCCGGGTCACCTCGCGGGTCGCCGGGTCGAGCGTGAGGTCCAGGAGCCGCAGCACCGGCGCGCGTCGCGGGGCTCCCCGCCGCAAGAGGGCCCGCACCCGGGCCAGGAACTCCTCGAAGGCGAAGGGCTTCGTGAGGTAGTCGTCGGCGCCGCGGTCGAGCCCGGCCACCTTGTCGGCAACGCTGTCCCGCGCGGTCAACATGAGCACCGGGGTCTCGATGCGGTGCTCGCGCAGGCTCTTCAGCACCGCGAAGCCGTCGCGCTTGGGGAGCATGACGTCCAGCACCACGAGATCGTACGGGGATTCGCTGAGGAGCAGATCGAGCGCCGTCTCGCCGTCGGCGGCCACCTCCACCGTGTGGCCCTCCTCCACGAGCCCCTGCCGGATGAAGTTCGCAACCTTCCGCTCGTCCTCGACCACGAGCACCGGCAGCCCGTCTGCGCGACCGCGCGGCCGACCGGCGTGGCGAACCGGGCGGGCTGACCTCCTTCCCCACCTCCTCAAGTAGAGAGCCCCGCCGGGAGAGGAGCATGCCCGCCTCGAGGCGCTCGCCGCCACCGCGTGCGCGCAACCCGAGGCCCGTTGACAAGCACCGCTCGGTGGCTAAGAGTGGGTGCTACGCCACGAACGCGGAGGGATCGATGGGGGCACTACTCGCGGCACTGGCGGGGTTCCTGCTGCTGGCCGCGCCGGCGTGGGCCGCTGACGAGGGCGAGCAGCTCTTCATCCAGAAGGGGTGTCTCGGCTGCCACGGGGTGGGGGCCCATGGCGGGGCCGGGCCGGATCTCGCCAACACCCCGCTGTCCCTGGAGCAGGTGAGGCAGCAGGTCCGCACGCCCCGGGCCCAGATGCCCCCGTTCCCGGCCTCCGTCGTGACCGACGAGCAACTCCAGAAGATCTACGCCTACCTGAAGAGTCTCACGGCCAAGCGCGACCGGCTCACGGAGCCGCCGCAGGGCGAGCAGACCGCGGCCTCCTGCATCGCGTGTCATCGCAAGCAGAACCCGATCCTGGTCGCCCAGTACGAGTCCTCCGCCATGTTCAGGCCGGGACGCCAGAACCCCCGGATCCCCGCGACCACTCCCGAGGCCAACGTCTGCGCCGTCTGCCACGGCACGAACCACACGGAGATCACCCGGGTGCGGGGGCGGGTGTCGGAGAAGGTCTGCGCCGCCTGCCACGCCCAGATCTATCAGGAGCACGTGACTGACGCGGGCCACTCCTACGGGCCCGGGCCCGCCGGGATCGGGACCAACTGGGACCGGAACATCAAGGTCCCCCACTACAAGGAGATGCCGCGGAAGGTCATGGAGATGGGGTGCGATCCCTGCCATGCCCAGGCGGGCGCCACCGATGAGCCCTTTTGGGACGACAAGGAGAAGAAGTACGTCGACCTCTCGAGCCTCCCGTACCGAAACGGCTGCATCGCCTGCCATACCCGCCACCGCTTCGACCCCGCGGAAGCGCGGCGGGCCGAGGCGTGCATGACCTGTCACATGGGGCCCGACCACCCGAACTGGGAGGCCTATTCCACCTCCAAGCACGGCGCGGTCTACCTCACGAACGGCCAGACGTGGGACTGGTCCAAGTCCATGGCGGCGGCCTCGTACAACGCCCCCACCTGCGCCTACTGCCACATGCTCTACATCGACAAGGACGGCACGCGCTCCGTCAGCCACAACATGACGAAGAAGATCGTCTGGGGGATGGGGGTGCAGCCGGCCCTGGGCCAGCTCGAGGACATCACGAAGACGCCGGAGAACCGCGCGAAGCGCAACGAGATGATCAAGGTCTGCCTCAACTGCCACTCGGAGGTGAAGGCGCGCGAGTACCTGGAGGGCGCCGATGCCCACAAGCTCATGGGTGATGCGGTGGTCTTCCAGGCCCGGGAAGTCCTCCGCGGCCTCTTCACGGACCGGATCATCGAGCCGCGCCACCGGGCGCTGTCGGCGGGGCTCCTCCCGGGGCCGCGCTTCACCGCGGTGGAGGACGTTCCCGGCGGGACCTTCTGGCCCGCCGGGCTCTACTACGACGTCTCCGCCGTGGAGC
>CAZDYT010000659.1:0-2765 GCA_964509395.1 uncultured bacterium | reverse complement strand
ACGGGGGTTCGCCACGAGCGCAGGATGCGTGAACGTGCTCATCGCCAGGAATTATACTATCAGGGATGAGGAGCGAGGCGAACATGGCGTATCGGCGACACGCTCCGGTAGGGGGTCCCGGCATGGCACGGACGGGCGCGGAGCTCCTCGTCGAGACGCTGGTCACCGCCGGCGTCCGGCATCTCTTCACGCTCTCCGGCAACCAGATCCTCTCCGTCTACGACGCCACGCTCGGGCGCGACATCGCGCTCATCCACACGCGCCACGAGGCGGCGGCCGTCCACATGGCGGACGGCTGGGGGCGCCTGACCGAGGAGCCCGGCGTCGCCCTCGTCACGGCGGGGCCCGGGCACCTCAACGCCCTCGGCGCGCTCTACACCGCGCGCATGGCGGAGTCCCCGGTCGTCCTCCTGAGCGGCCACGCGCCCCGCTCGCAGCTCGGCCGCGGCGCCTTTCAGGAGCTCGACCAGCTCGGGGCCGCCCGGCCGGTGACGAAGGCCGCCTGGCTCGTCGACGACCCCGACCGCCTCGGCGACGCCACCGCCCGCGCGCTCGCCCTCGCCCGCGCGGGCCGGCCGGGTCCCGTGCACCTGAGCCTCCCGGCCGACGTGCTCGAAGCGCGGGTGTCCGACGCGGCGGCGCCCCGGCTCCCTCCGGGAACGCCCGGCGCGCCGCCCGTCGCCGAGGCGCTGATCGGCGAGGCGCTGGACCTCCTCACCAAGGCCCGGCGCCCGCTGATCCTGACCGGCCCCGCGATGGGACGGCCCCGGCGCCGCGCGGCCGTCGCGCGATGCGCCGAGGTCACGGGGATCCCGGCCCTCCTCATGGAAAGCCCGCGCGGGGTGAATGACCCATGGCTCCACGGGGCGACGGCGTGCCTCCGCCAGGCGGACGTGGTGCTGCTGCTGGGGAAGCGGCTCGACTTCTCGCTCCGCTTCGGGCAGTCACCCCCGTTCTCGGCGGAGTGTCGCTTCATCCAGGTGGACCCCGAAGGGGCGCGCGCGAGCGAGGGCGTGGCGCTCGCAGTCGGCGGAGACCCCGCCGTCGTGGCGCAGCAGCTCACGGCGGCCGCCCGCGCGCGCGCGTGGCCCCGGAGCGCGTGGGCCGAGGAGGTGGCAGCGGCGCGCCGCGCGGTGCCGGCCGAGTGGGCCGAGCTCGCCCGCTCGTCCCGGCAGCCGATTCATCCCCTCCGGGTGTGCGCGGCGCTCCAGCCGTTCTTGGCCGCCGGCGCCGTGCTCGTCAGCGACGGGGGCGAGTTCGGGCAGTGGGCCCAGGCCGGGCTCGAGGCGCCGGAGCGGCTCATCAACGGGCCTTCCGGCTCGATCGGGAGCGGGCTCCCGATGGCCCTCGGAGCGAAGCTGGCTCGCCCCGACCGCCCGGTCGTCGTCACCCTGGGGGACGGGACCTTCGGCTACCACGCGCTCGAGTTCGACACGGCCGTGCGCTCTCGCTTGCCCATCCTCGCCGTCGTCGGCAACGACGCCCGGTGGAATGCCGAGCATCAGCTCCAGCTCCGCCAGTACGGCGCCGAGCGCGCGGTGGGCTGTGGCCTCCTCCCCTCGCGCTACGACAAGGTGGTGGAGGCGCTCGGCGGGCACGGTGAGATCGTCGAGCGCCCCGACGACCTCGGGCCGGCCCTCGAGCGCGCCCTCCGATCGGGGCTGCCCGCCTGTGTCAACGTCGTCATCGACGGCCTCCCCGCCCCGACCTTCGAGGGCAGCACCGCTCGGCACTGACCCCGCCTCCTGCGCTCTCCTCCAACGGGGGAGAGGGTGAATCTGGCACGCGAGCCGGCCGGCGAATGCCTCGCATTCCGCCGCCCCCGATCGGATCTAGCGGAGCACGTCGACCGCCGTCCCGCTGGCTTCGCGACGCCGGCCCGTGGCGAGGTCCACGATCACGCGCGCCACGGCCTCGGGCTCGAGGAGGCCCGCCCGCTCCCGCGCTGAGGCGCCGACTGCCCGGCGTGCCATGGGCGTGTCGACCAGGCCCGGGCAGACGGCCCACACGCGGATCCCCGTCCCGGCCAGCTCCTCGGCGAGCGCCTCCGTGAGCCCGACGACGCCGAACTTGCTGGCGCAATAGGTCGCGTACCCGGCCGCGCCCACCTTCCCGAGCTGCGAGGCCACGTTGACGATCGTCCCCGATCGCTGGCGCCGCATCGCGGGCAGGACGGCCCTGGCGAAGAAGAGCGGCCCGTGGAGATTCACCGCCAGCATCCGGTCCAGGTCCGCGACGGCCAGGTCGACCAGCGGGCCCGGCGTGAGAACGCCGGCGTTGTTCACCAGGCAGTCGAGCCGCCCGAACCGGCGGAGGACGGCTCGCGCGGTGCGAGCCACGGACGCCGGGTCGGCCACGTCGGTGGGGAGGAAGAGCGCCCGCGCGCCGGCCTTCACGAGGGCCCGCTCGGTCCGGCGCCCCAGCGCCGGGACACGCTCGGCCACGACCACCGCGTAGCCCTCGACCGCGAAGGCCTCGGCCGTCGCGCGTCCGATCCCGCGCCCGGCTCCGGTGATCACCGCGACCGGAGCGCCGGGCGGCCGTCCCTTTCCGGACCGCTTTCGCGAGTGCACACGCCTCTCCCGCTGCTCAAGCACGGCAGGCTCGACCCCGGGGAGCGAGCCGCCTACGAGATTTTTGGATGGCGGCAGAGATCCCCCCCGAAGATCCTAGCCCGACCTATTCAGGAAGCTCTGCGCGAGACGAGGGGGGGCCGCGCGGGTGACGCGGCGAACGGGGCGCCCCGCGGCGCGGAGCGCACCGCG
>CAZDYT010000658.1:0-2766 GCA_964509395.1 uncultured bacterium | reverse complement strand
CGCGAGCTCATCAAGAAGTACGGGCTGGACCCGCGCGGCGACCTCCCCGAGGAGCACCTGGCTGGAGATGCCGCGGTAGCGCGGGTCGGAGTCGGGAAAGTGCCGGCCCAGATCCCCGAGCCCCAGCGCGCCGAGGAGCGCGTCCGCCACCGCGTGCGTCAGGGCGTCGGCGTCCGAGTGGCCGCCGAGCCCACGCTCGGCCGGCACCTCGACGCCGCCGAGGATCAGCGGGCGGCCCGGGGCGAACGGGTGCACGTCGAAGCCGAAGCCCACGCGGGTCACCGCGCGCCGCGCCGGCGGCCAGAGCTCCCGAGAAGCGCCCGGACGAGCGGGAGGTCCCCGGGCCGCGTGATCTTCACGTTCCCGGGCAACCCGGGTACCACCCGGACCCGCACACCCAAGTGCTCCACGAGGGCGGCGTCGTCGGTCCCGAGGATGCCCTCCGCCGCCGCGTGGCGGTGCGCCTCCCGCAGCAGCGCCGCGCGGAAGACCTGCGGGGTCTGAATGGCCCAGAGCCCGTCGCGGTCGACCGTCTCTTTGACCCATCCATCGCTGGCGCGCTTCACCGTCTCGGCGATGGGCAGGGCGGCGACCGCCGCCCCGTGCTGCCGGGCCTCGGCCAGCACGCGCGTCACGAGGCGCGGCGTGATGCAGGGGCGCACGCCGTCGTGGACGATGATCCAGCTCGCGTCGAGGGGGACCGCGTCGAGCCCGCGCGCGACAGACTCCTGCCGCTCAGCGCCGCCGGCGACCACCGCTCGGACCTTCCGGCAGCGGCGGAGCCGCCGCTGCCAGGTGGCGACGTCCTCGGCGGGCACCACAACCACCACGCCGCTCACGATGGGTGTCGCCTCGAAGACGTCCACGGTCCAGCGGAGCACGGGGCGCCCGCCGAGCGGGATCCCCGGCTTCTTCTGCCCCATGCGGAGGCCTCGTCCGCCCGCGGGGATCACCGCCCAGGCTGCGCCACCGACGCTCATCGCCGGCCCGAGGCCTCCTCGTCGGCCAGCCGCGTGAAGATCATCCGGCCGGCGGTCGTCTGCAGGACCGAGGTGACCGTCACGTTCACGCTCTGCCCGAGGTACTTCTTGCCCTGCTCGATGACGACCATCGTCCCGTCGTCCAGGTAGGCCACGCCCTGGCCCACCTCCTTCCCCTCGCGGAGCACGTAGACATGCAGCAGCTCCCCCGGCAGGACCACGGGCCGCAGCGCATTGGCCAGCTCGTTCACGTTCAGGACCCGAACCCCGTGGAGCTCTGCCACCTTGTTGAGGTTGTAGTCGTTGGTGACGATGGTGCCTCCGACAGCGCGAGCGGTCTCGATCAGCCGGCGGTCCACCTCCCGAATCTGAGGGAAGTCCAGGTCGTGCAGCTCGACTCGCACGTTCGGCATCCGCTGGAGCCGCTGGAGGACGTCGAGACCCCGCCGCCCGCGGTTCCGCTTGAGGGCGTCCGAGGAGTCGGCAATCTGATGGAGCTCGCGCAGCACGTACTGGGGGACCAGCAGAACGCCTTCGAGGAAGCCGGCCTGGCACACGTCGGCGATGCGGCCGTCGATGATCACGCTCGTATCGAGGACTTTGTAGCTCTGCTCCCGCGGTCCGGCGGCGCTCGGAAAGACCTTGCGCGTGAGCCCGCCGAGCTCCTCCTCGCGCCGGAGCGCGAAGACGATGCCGATGTACGCCAGGAGGAGCGAGAGGAATCCGCGCCCGGCCCGGGTGTCCACCTCCGGCAACACTACGACCAGGGCGGCCGCGACCAGTTGCGCCAGCAGCACCCCGCTGATGGCGCCGAGGGCGCCGACGAAGAGGCGCGAGAGCGGGATCCGTCGGGCGGCCTGCTCCAGCGCCAGCACCACGACGCCGGCCCCGATCCCGGCCAGCATCCCGCCCAGGGCCCACGCCAGCCGGGGCACCGGGAGGGCGAGGGACTCCGCGAAGAGGTAGCCGCCGTACCCGACGAGCGTCACGAAGATCAGCCGCGCCAGGGTGACGACCACGCCTCTCCGAGGCTGCGGCTCGCCGCCGGCCGGGGATGCTCCGGGCCCTCGCGCCGTCATCCGATCAGCCGACCACGAGGCCGAGGGCCTCCTCCAGCGTGGCCACGCCCCGGACCTCGAGCGGATATCGTGTCCCTGCCACCAAGCCGGACCGCGGCACGACGGCGCTCTTGAAGCCGAGGGCCGCGGCCTCCGCGAGGCGTGGCTCGAGGCCCCCGATGGCCCGCACCTCGCCCGTCAGGCCCACCTCGCCGAGGAGGACGAGATCGCCCGCCACGGCGCGCTCGGTGTAGCTCGACGCCGCGGCCACGACGAGTCCCAGATCCGCGGCCGGCTCCTGGCACCGCGCGCCACCCGCCACGTTCACGAAGACATCCTGGTTCTGAAGCGGGAAGCCCGCGCGCTTCTCCAGGACCGCCAGCAAGAGGCAGACGCGGTTATAGTCCGCGCCGAGCACGGTGCGGCGCGGTGTCCCGAAGTGGGCCGGGCTCACCAGCGCCTGAAGCTCCAGGAGCAGGGGCCGCGTGCCCTCCAGCGCCGCCACGATGACCGAGCCCGGCGCTCCCGCCGGCCGCTCCGCCAGGAAGACGGCGCTCGGGTTCGCCACCTCCGCGAGCCCGCGGTCGGTCATCTCGAAGACTCCGATCTCGTTAGTCGAGCCGAAGCGGTTCTTCACCGCGCGCAGGATCCGGTAGGTCGCGTGCCGCTCGCCCTCGAAGTAGAGCACGGTGTCCACGAGGTGCTCGAGGACCCGGGGACCGGCCAGC
>CAZDYT010000657.1:0-2766 GCA_964509395.1 uncultured bacterium | reverse complement strand
GCACGTCGTCACCCGCGGGCATCACGCCTCGCTCGATCCAACTCACGAGGTCCTCGAGCGCTCGCTCGCGGACGTCCTCGGGCGCGCCGCAGTGGCTCGGCCACCGCACGGCCCGCTGCACGAGCAGGTGCGAGGTGCCCGCTGCGATCGTGCGCCGGCGGTAAGACTGCTCGACACTGAACGGCACCCGCGCGTCGCCCGTCTCGTGCACGGCCAAGACGGGCACGGTGATGCGACCGGTCAGCTCCGCGTAGACAGGATCGACGTCGCGCGATCGCGCCCCCGGCGCCGGCGCGATCCGGCGGATCCTCGCGTTCAGCTCGTCCTCGGTGATGCCGAGCCCGGGATCGATCCGGTAGCGGATGCCCAGTGTGCTCGCGGACCGGCCCAGCGGCTCGGCCCGCGGCACCGGGACGAACATGTTGGCGACGTACCGGAGCCGTAGCCCCTGGAGCCGGAGCGGCAGGTCGCCGCCGAACAGGCACTTCACGACGCTGTCGAAGCGGCGGCCAGCTTCCGTGTACGCCCCCGGCATACCGAGGGCCGGAAGCACCAGCTCGTTGACGCGCCTGGCGTAGTCCAGGGGATCCGGGACATCGAGGATCGTCGCTCCCGAGAAGAACTCCGCGGCGGCCCGGTACGCATAGATTAGATCAACGCTGCGCACGCCGTCGATGACGCCGCACTCGATCAGCGCCCCCTGGTACATGCCCGGGTGAAGCTCGAGCGACGAGATCGCGACGTGGCCGCCCATCGATCGGCCGTGGATGATCGTCCATCGCGGCCGCCCGATCTCCCGGATGAACAGCTCGCGCAGTTTCAAGGTGTCGTCGATGAACCACTCGACCCGGTAGTCGGTACTCCGGTAGCTCGAGCCCGCCCACGCGTAGCCCTGATCTGCCAGGTAACACGCGAGCGGGGAGTCCTCGTAGGCGCCGAAGCCGTGCGCGTACATCACGAGGCCGCCGTTCCACCGGGCCGGCACCTCGATGCGGTACCGCCCCCCCTCGTAGGCGCCGCGGCGGCTGATCCGGGCGACCGGGCCCGGTTCCTCCGAGTGGAGGCGCGCCGGCGGCAGGAGGGGAAGCAAGGCGAGGACGAGCGTCGCGAGCGAGCGCACGGCGAGGCGCCTGTCTCGAAACGACACGGCGCAGTGCTCGAGGATCTGTCTCATGGCCGCCGGCTCCTGGCTGCCTCGAGATTGCGCCCCGAGATTGCCACGGCGCGGCGCCGTGCCACAATCCGTGACATGCGCCCGTTCCGGCTGCCGGCCTGCCCCTCCCGGCATCAGAAGGCCCTCCAGGACAATAGCCCCCAGAGCTACAGCGATCCGTTAGGCGAGAACGGCACCATGACCTCTCCGAGCGTGACGACCTCGGACCTTGCTCAGCCCTTGAGCCCCGGCCCGGTCAAGCGTCCTTCGGTACGGACCGCCACTCCAGATTGCCGACCAGCCGACCCACAAAAAAGATCTCCGGGTGGCCCAGCATCTGCCGGATGGCGTTGATCTCACCGGTGTGAAACCAGGTATGGAGGATGGCCCGCACGAGCGCCGTCCCCAGATTCTCCTCATGAAGTCCCAGCGAAACCAGGACGGGGTTCAGCCTCGACTTGAGGATCTCCCCATGGCTCGTGGCCAGGAGGGCTTCGTCGGCGTTGGCGATCCAGTCTATGCTGGCCTTCGCGTCCTGGAGAAGCGTGAGCGTTTCGGCGAGCGGTGGCGGCGTCGGATCGGCTGAGCCCGAGGCGAAGCGCCGGAGACCGCTCGTCCGCGGCTCGCCCGTAGCGAGGCCACGCACGCCCAGCCAGTGCTGAGCGACATGGCCGATGACCCAGGAGATGGCGTTCATCTGCGTGCCGTCGGGCTTCGTTAGGCGGGCCCTGGCCTCATTGTCCGTCAGGCCTTCCAGGCCGCGCTCGAACTCCAACAGCGCAAAGCGCGCGAGCTCGATAGGCTGATACATCGTCGACCTCTCCTCACGATCACACGCGCGACATCTGACTCCCGCTGAGGAACCTGGGCCGTCCAAAGCACCTGTCGGCTCCTCCTACCGGCGCGCGCCGTCACCCCGGTGGCCCGTCCCCGGGGTGGTCGTGTTCACGAAGCGCTTGCCGGAATGCCTCGACTTGGATCGAATGGGCAGATCGGGAGTTAGAAACCAGAACGCCGATCCGAGGGACCTTGCCCGCCGGTTGCGCCTCGACGGCGAGCGACGGGGCGAGGAAGGCGAGGGAGAAGAGGGCGACGGTCAGTCGGTTCACGGCGCACCCCCCGATGGCCGCGATGCTACGCTGGGACAGGCACGAACGTCAACGGCGAGCCGGGTGTCTCACGATCTCCGGCGGCGCACTTTCCGATTGGCAAGGAATCACTGTCCGATATGACCTCGCGTGGCACACTGTCTAGATCGCCCGCTTCTAGGGATTGTCCGCTATCCTCGCAAGAATCCCGAGGAATGCCCGCCAGGGCCCGACCGCCTCCGTGTGCTGGCGCGCGAGGACGTTGACGATCTGTCCGAGGTGGTTCAGGTCGTGGACAGCCCACGAACCTAGCTCTTCCACCAGTACGCGCTGGTCGCCACGCATCGCCGAGCACGCCCGGGTCAGCGCCGGACGCTGCTCGACCACCTGCCGCCCGACAAGGTCCACTTCTTGCTGCAGACGCGAGAACGGCGACACCGGGTCCGTGTTCGAGACCCCGCGCCATCCCTATACCCGGTCGCTCCTGTCCGCTATCCCCCAGATCGGGGGCAAACGGGTCACCCA
>CAZDYT010000656.1:0-2767 GCA_964509395.1 uncultured bacterium | reverse complement strand
GAGCAGGTCGAGGCGGCGCGCGCCGAGGTCCGCCAGGCGCGGGACCGCCTGCGGCTTCTGGAAGCCGGCCCGCGGCCGAACCAGGTCGAGGCGGCCCAGGCGGAGGTGCGCGCGGCGCGCGACCGCCTGGCCCTCCTCGAGGCCGGCCCACGCCCGGGGCAGGTGGAGACGGGCCGGGCCCAGGTCGCCCAGGCCGAGGCAGCGCTGGGCCAGGCGCGGGCGCGGCTCGCCGACACGCGGCTCGTGGCGCCGATCGACGGCGTCGTGCTCCGGAAGAACCTCGAGCCCGGGGCGACCGCGATCCCGGGCACCCCGGTGCTGACGCTGGTCGACCCCGGGACGCTCTGGCTTCGCGGCTACGTGTCGGAGGTCGAGCTGGGACGGGTGCGCGTGGGCCAGCCTGCGCGCATCACGGTCGACGCCTTCCCGGCGGAAGCCTTCGAGGGCCGCGTGACCGAGATCGCCTCGGAGGCGGAGTTCACGCCGCGGAACGTCCAGACCCAGAAAGAGCGCGTCAACCTCGTCTTCCGGGTGAAGGTCAGCATCGTCAACCCCGACGGGCGGCTCAAGCCGGGGATGCCGGCCGACGCCGTGCTCGCCACGGACTGAGGCCGCGGTCCTTCTGGCGAGACCTGAGCGACCGAAACGGAGGGGTCAGTCTCGGGGTTTTGACAGCGAGCCGGCGGGCCCGCTCAGGCAGAGAACGAGGGGAGCGCGAAAAAGGAAGCGGGTGCCGGCGCGGCCCGGCGCCCGCTCGGACGGCTGAAGTGGAGGTCTATGCCCGCGGGCGGCGGGTCCGGCTCCAGGCGCCGAGCCCGCCCAGGGCCAAGCCGAGGAGCAGCGCGGAGGCAGGCGCGGGCACCGCGGCCTGGACGCCGCCCTCGAAGCGGAACACGGTGTCATCGAAGTCAAGGTCGCCGCCGCCGAAGAGGTCCTCGAACCCAACGATGACGATCCCGCCCCCGAGGTCATCGACGATCGCGTGTTCGATCCCGTCAGGGTTCCGGCTGCCGGGGCCCGTGAGAAACGTGTGCCCCGTGTCCAGGACAAAGATCCCGAACACCGCCTCGTCGCCCGGTAAGATGCCTGCTCCCGCCCACGTCGCCGCGAGCACCGTCTCCATCGTGGGCCCGAGGTCGCCGTGGTTTTCTATTGCCAGCTCGATCAGCTTCGTGCCGAACTCGTCGTAGATGTCCAGGAAGTTGTGGAACGCCGCCGCCGCAAGGATAACCTCGATGTCGACGTCACCGCCCGTGTACTCGACGGTGCCCCCGAGCATCGGAACGGCCGTGGCCGGACCGGCCCAGAGGAAGAGGAGGAGCGACAGGGCGGCTACGACCGCGATCCCCGGCTTTTTATAGCCGTTCGACCCCATTTCCGGTCCCTCCCAAGTTGCGGAGTTCCTCTCCGTGTCCGTGGAGGGGGCATCAGGCCCCTTCCAGGGGGTTCACTGAGCCTTTAGCACGTTCAGTGCCAGTCAAGGCCAGCCCATGAAATTGGGAGGTTATGAGATGGCCACAGACGGTCATTAGCGGAGTTGTCATGTTTTCTGACGGGAGGCCCAGTGGTGACGGGATGGGGAGCCAGGGGAGGGTCAGGCGCCGATGGCTTCCCAGATCGACTGAGCGATCCGGTCCGGGTCGCCTTCCGAGTGGGCCGCGGCGCTACGGGCGGAGGCGGATCCTTGATCCCGGAGCCCGTGAGGATCCTGACGATTCTCGTGTCGGGACCTACCTCGCGCCCGCCTTTCACCTGAAGGAGCGCCGCCCGCGCGGCTACGGCCTCGGGGGTAGGTCCATCTCCCATCCAGGTGGGCCGGCAGCCGCTGGGTGTCCAGCCACCCCTGATAGACGTCCCTGGCGCCTCATTGAAGGCTACTCCGTGCATTCGAATCCTCCTTGCCCCCCTGGGCGTCGTCCCATTCGAGGTCCAGGCGACGAGGCTCTGCATAGTATGCAATCGATTTCATCGATTAGCCCGGATCATGCGTGACCGGTGAAGCAAGAGAGCCATCGAGCCCGGAAATGTGCTATAGGAGCGGTGAGCCCGCCTCCGCAGCGCGCTGTGGCGCGCGGCTTTCCGCGGCGCGTCCGGAACTGGTAGCGTAGTAGCGTCGCCAAGTACCATGTAGTGTGGTTTCCGGGAGCCCGATTGCCAGAAGGGTGCGCTGCGTTACGGTGTTGCCGACACGGAACCCACCGGACCTGCGCGAGCCGATCGGGCCGTGACGTTGAGAAGGAAAATGACCCCCAAACGCCCAGCTGGCGGCAGCGCTGGCGGTGGCTGAGGCACTTGCGTGAGCGTACATCACAATCCCAACTCCGTGGCAGGCCCGCTGGGCGAGTTCGACCCTGAGACCTTCCGGCGGTACGGCTACCGGGTGGTAGATTGGATCGCCGACTACCTCCCACACCCCGAACGCGTGCCGGTCCTGGCGCGGGTCAAGCCGGGGGAGGTCCGCGTGGCGCTGCCGCCCGTGCCCCCCGAGGCGCCGGAGGCGCTCGACGCCATCCTAGCCGACTTCGAGCGCGTGATCGTCCCAGGCCTCACCCACTGGAACCACCCCGGCTTCTTCGCGTACTTCGCGATCAGCGGCTCGGCCCTCGGCATCCTGGGGGAGCTTCTGTGCGCCGCGGTGAACGTCAACGCGATGCTCTGGCGCACCTCTCCTGCGGCGACGGAGCTGGAGGAGGTCGCCCTCGACTGGCTCCGGCAGCTCCTCGGGCTCCCGCCGGCCTTCCGGGGCCTCAAGCTCTGGATGGTGCTG
>CAZDYT010000655.1:0-2768 GCA_964509395.1 uncultured bacterium | reverse complement strand
GTCGATGGATCATCGACTTCGGAGTGGGACGGCCCCTCGGGGAGGTCGCCGCGTGGGTGCGCGCCGCGGGGGGGCGGGTCGTCAACGTCGATGCGACGGTCGTGGCGGAGAGCCCGCGCCTCGCCGACTGGCTCGACGCCATGCGGGAGCGCCTGGCTGCCACGCTTCACGTGGCCCCGGCGCGCGTGAACATCAAGGCCAAGCGAGCGGAAGGACTCGGCGCGCTCGGCCGGCACGAGGGGATCGCGGCGATGGCGGTCGCCCTGGTGGAGGTGCCCGAGTGAGCGGACGGTCGGCGCCGCGCCTCCGGTTCGCGCCGAGTCCGAGCGGCGCCCTCCACCTCGGGAACGCCCGGACCGCGGTCATCAACGCGCTGGTCGCGCGGCAAACCGGCGGGCGGCTGGTCCTGCGGATCGAGGACACCGACCTCGGGCGGGTAGAGCCCGAGGCCGAGCGCGGCATCCTGGACGACCTCGGGTGGCTGGGCGTCCGTTGGGACGAAGGCCCCGACGTCGGGGGCCCCCACGCCCCCTACCGCCAGTCGGGACGGCTTGCCTCGTATCGGGAGGCCGCCCGGCGGCTCTGCGCGAGCGGGAGGGCGTACCCGTGCTTTTGCTCGCCGGCAGAGGTCGAAGCCGAGCGCGCCGAGCAGCTGCGACGAGGCGAGCCGCCGCGGTACGGCGGCCGCTGCGCCACACTTCCCGCCGGGGAAGTCGCAGCGCGGCTGGCTCGCGGGGAGCGCGCCGCCATCCGGGCGCGAGTGGGCGCCGGCTCCCTCGTGGTGCACGACCGCCTGAAAGGGGAGGTCGCCTTCCGGCGGGAGCATCTCGGCGACTTTGTCATCCTGCGTGCCGACGAGCGCGCCACCTACAACTTCGCGGTCGTCGTGGACGACCACGCGATGGACATCACGGATGTGATCCGGGGGGAAGATCACCTGCCCAACACGCCCTACCAGCTCGTCCTCTACGAGGCGTCGGGCTGGGCGCCGCCGGCGTTCGCCCATCTGGGTCTGGTCGTCGGTCCCGATGGAACGCCCCTCGCCAAGCGACACGGCGCGATGAGCGTCGCGGAGTATCGCGAGATGGGGTACCTCCCGCAGGCGATCGTGGCGTACCTGGCGGGCCTTGGCGGCGGCCCGGATCCCAAGGGCGCGGAGCCGCTCGAGCACGCGTTGAGGCTCGAGCGGCTTCACTCGGGTCCGGTCACCTTCGATCCGGTGCGGCTGCGGCGGGTGAATCGGGCGAAGGTCGCGCAGCTCGGACGGGCCGAGCTCCTCGAGCGCGCGGCGCCCTTCCTGCGCGCGCGGGGCCTTGATCCGGGCGACCCACGAACGCAGGCGGTGGTGGAGACCTTCCCTGAGGGGGAGGAGACGCTTGAGGCCCTCGCCGACGCGGTGGCAGCCTTCCTCGGGTGGGAGCCCGGGACGGAGACGGAGCCTCCGTGGAGAAAGGCCCTGAGCGAGCCGTCCGCGCGGGCCGTCCTCGAAGCCGTCCGCGCGGCGGTGTCGGAGCTGGGTGAGCTGAGCTTCGAGACGGCGCGTGCGGTGCTCGACCAGGTGTCCGCCCAGGAGGGATTCCATCGCGCCGTCGTCCTCCGTGACGTCCGCGTCGCGCTGACGGGGCGGGGTCGGGGCCCTCAGCTTCACCGGCTCCTCTCCCTCCTGGGCCGGGACAGGGTCCTCGAGCGCCTTGGCCGCGTCCTGGAGATCACCAAGGCCCGGTCCGGGAGGCCGGCGTGAGCCTCCGGGTCTACAACTCGCTGACGCGGCAGAAGGAGCTCTTCGTCCCGCTGAGCCCGGGCGCGGTGAGGATGTACGTCTGCGGGGTGACGGTGTACGATGCCGCCCATGTCGGTCACGCGAGGAGCGCGCTGGTCTTCGATGTGGTCCGCCGGTATCTGGTCTTCTGCGGCTATCGCGTCCGCTTCGTCAAAAACTTCACGGACGTCGACGATCGGATCATCGAGCGGGCTGCCGTGCTCGGGGTGTCGCCCCAGGAGTTCGCGGAGCGATACATCGCGACGTACCGGCGAGACATGGCGGATCTCGGCGTCGAGCCACCGGACGTCGAGCCGAAGGCGACCGAGCACATCCCGCAGATGATCGCGCTGATCGAGCGCCTCCTGGCCGCAGATGTCGCGTACGTGCTCGATGGTGACGTCTACTTCGAGGTGCGCCGCTTCCCCGCTTACGGCCGCCTCAGCGGTCGCGACCTCGACGCCCTGCGGGCCGGCGCGCGGGTCGAGGTGGACGAACGAAAGCGCGATCCCCTCGATTTCGCGCTCTGGAAGGCCGCGAAGCCCGGAGAGGCTCAGTGGCCGAGCCCGTGGGGGTCGGGGCGCCCGGGGTGGCACATCGAGTGCTCTGCCATGTCGATGCACTACCTCGGGCGGAGCTTCGACGTGCACGGCGGTGGGGAGGACCTCCTCTTCCCGCATCACGAGAACGAGATCGCGCAGTCCGAGGCCGCAACCGGGGTCCCGTTCGTCCGCTACTGGGTCCACAACGGCTTCGTGAATCTCGCGGCGGAAAAGATGTCCAAGTCTCTGGGGAACGTCCTGACCATCGAGGAGGTCGTCAGGCGCCACGAGCCGGATGCGATTCGCCTGGCGCTCCTGGGCGCGCACTACCGGCACCCCCTCGAGATCAGCGACGCCCGGCTCGAGGAGGCGGCGCGCTCCCTGGGGCGCTTCCGCGGGCTCTTCGACGCCGTGGGGGAGGGCGGGGCCGGGGGCGTCCCCGACGCGGTGCGGAGCGCGGCCGAGGC
>CAZDYT010000654.1:0-2772 GCA_964509395.1 uncultured bacterium | reverse complement strand
GACTGGGGGTTCGCGTAGATCTCGTCCGGCGTCCCGACCTGCAAGACGCGCCCCCGGCTCATGATGGCCACGCGATCGGAGAGGGCGAGGGCCTCCTCCTGGTCGTGTGTGACGTAGACCGCGGTGATCCCGAGGCGCGTCACGAGGTCCTTGATCTCGAAGCGCATCTCCTCCCGCAGCTTGGCGTCGAGGTTCGAGAGGGGCTCGTCGAGGAGGAGCACCTTCGGCCGATAGACGAGGGCCCGGGCAAGCCCGACCCGCTGCTGCTGCCCGCCCGAGAGCTGGCGCGGGTAATGCGCCTCGTAGCCCTCCAGGCGGACGAGCCGGAGGGCCTCGGCCACCCGCTCGGTGCGCTCGGCCTCCCCGAGGCTCCGGATCATCAGCGGGAAGCCGACGTTGTCCCGGACGGTCATGTGCGGGAAGAGGGCGAAGTTCTGGAAGACCATCCCCAGCTCGCGCTGGTGGGTCGGTACCTCGGTCACATCCCGGCCATCGAGGAAGACACGCCCCTCGTCGGGGCGGACGTGGCCCGTGAGCGCGCGGAGCGCGGTGGTCTTGCCGCATCCCGAGGGGCCGAGGAGGGTCATCAGCTCCCCGCGCCGGACCGTGAGCGTGAGCCGGTCGTTGGCGACGAGGCTCCCGTAGCGCTTCGTCACGTCGCGGAACTCGATCATCGCGTCCGGCATCATCGCGGAGGGCGCCTCACCGGATCACCTCGTCCGCCCGGAGGAGGACGGACTGCGGGAGGGCAAGACCTCGACCTCGATCCGGCGCTTGCAATTCCGGAAGTGTCCCCGGTACGACGGGGCTCTGGTCCATCCGTCACACGCCCTTGAAGCCGCCGACGAGCCGCTCCGGCTGGGCCCGCCGCTGGATGACCGCGAGAATGACCAGGGAAGGCACGACCATGAGCACCGCCATGGCGCTCGTGATCTCCCAGTACCCGTCTCCCACGGCGAGGTAGGTGCGGACGGGGAGCGTGACGGTGTGCGGCCCGTAGGTCAGGAGCGTCAGCGTGAACTCGTTGTAGGAGTGCGTGAAGGTGAAGATCATCGAGGCGAGGATGCCCGGCATGATGAGGGGCAGGATCACGTGGACGAAGCTCCGCAGGGGACTCGCCCCGCAGACGCTCGCCGCCTCCAGCACGCGCTCATCCAGCCGCTCGAACGCCGCCGAGAGCACCATGATCGCGTACGGCGCGCAGACGGAGACGTGCGCCAGGGCGACGCCCAGATGCGTGTCCACCAGCCGGAGGGTGTAGAACGTCTTGGCCACGCCCAGCGCGTAGGTGATCGGGGGGATCATCAGGGGCAAGAGGAGCAGCGCCATCACAAGCTCCTTCCCCGGCATCCGGCGCCGGCCGAAGGCCCAGCCGGCGAACACGCCGATCGTGGTGCTGATGGCCACGGCGATCACGCCGATGATCAGGGTGTTCTTCAGCACTTCCGGGATGTTCCCGACCTCGACCGCCCACCGGTACCAGTCGAGCGTGAGCTGGGGCGGGAGCCACAGCTTGCCGAACCACCCCTTGCCCACCGAGCGCAAGGCGATCATCAGGAACGGGGCGACGATGAAGAGGGTCAGGCTCAGGAGCAGCGTGTACCCGAGCACGTGGCGCTCCTGCCACATCCCCCGCGCATACGTCCGTGCCAGCGTCATCGCGCCCTGCCCGCCCGGCGCACGAAGCGCATGTAGAAGCTGAGTGAGATCACCTGCATCCCCCCCATGACCACGGCGATGGCGCTCGCCCCCGACCAGTGCGCCGGGATGGGCACGACGATCTCCTTGTAGATCTCGACGGCCAGCGGCCGGTAGTTGCCGCCGGCGATCAGGGGGACGCTGAACGCCCCGAACGCGGCCATGAACGTCAGGACGGAGCCAGCGAGGATGCCGGGCTTGATGAGCGGGAGCACAATGTGGCGCAGGACCTGCCAGCGGTTCGCCCCCGCCACCTCGCCCGCCTCCTCGATGCTTCGGTCGAGGGACTCGAGGGCCGAGAGCGTGGTCACGCACGTGTACGGGAAGTAGAGCCACACGTAGAAGAGGATGAGGCCGTGGATCGTGTAGTCGACGCCCACCGGGCGCTCCACGAACGGGACGACCTGCGTGAGGAACAGATTGAACCACCCCCGCGGCCCCCAGAAGATCAAGAGACCCAGCGCGCCGATCAGCCCCGGCACGACCAGGGGGACGAGGATGACCAGGCGGAAGAAGCGGTGCCCGCGGACCTTCTCCCGCAGGACGAGGGCGAGCGGCACGCTCAGGAGCACCGACGCCGCCGTCGCCCCGATGGCGAGCCCGAAGGTGAGGAGCATCGTGGTCTGGCCGGAGGGGTCACCCAGGAACATCGCGTAGTTCTGGAGCGTCCACCCGACGGCCTCCCCCTCCGGGCGGAAGCTCAGGACGGCGGTGAGGAGCAGAGGGTAGAAGAAGAGGCCGAAGAACCCGAGGAGCGCGGGCAGCAGGAGCAGCAGCGTGACGCCGTGCGCGCGCCAGAGAGGCCTCATAAGACGATCTTCTCCCTCTCTCGCCCCCGGGGAGAGCGTCAGGGTGAGGGGCCGTCGGAAACGACCCTCACCCCGACCCTCTCCCTGGAATGGAGAGGGAGGAAGTCGCTCTACGGGATCAATTCCTTCGCGTTCCGCTTGATGTAGTCGATGATGTCCTTCCGGACCCGCTCCCGCGGGACGGCCGTCCGGACCAGCACGTCGAGCTTCGGGACGATCTCCCAGACGATGGGCGGCGCCTGGTCCGTGATCTCGGTCCCCGGGT
>CAZDYT010000653.1:0-2773 GCA_964509395.1 uncultured bacterium | reverse complement strand
CGTTCGCCGCGTCACCCGCCCGTCCATCATGCCCTTCGCGAATTATCCGCGCTAGGAGGTCTTCATCCACGACGAACCCGGACATTTACCGTACGGCCCGGTTCTGCTCCTCGCCGAGCGCCCGCGCGGCGTACGCGAGGGCCGCCAGCACGTCCTCCCGTTGGACGCCGTACTCGTCGGCTACCTGCTCGACGGTCATGCCACTGGCGAGCTTGCCGATCAGAAGGTCGACAGGAACGCGGGTCCCTCGGATAACGGGCTTGCCAAACCGAACCTTATCGTCCACGGAGGATATCCTCGGCGCGATTTCCGCCATAATGCCGACGCCCCCTTCGGCTCCCAAGTCGCGTGCCGCCGCAGCCTCGAAGGGTACGGTATCACGAGTCTACGGAACGGTGTGAGCCGAGTTCCCTTCCGGTCGCCGGGAGGCCACACGCCTGTAGAATCTGGGTCAGGGGCCGCGCAGCACCCGGGTCACGGGCGCCGGCGAGCGGATCGAGGGGGTCGAGGTCGGGGGCTCCGCGGTGGTCGTCGCGCGCGGCGAGTTCCGCCTGGATGCGGCTTCTCGCGGTTGAGCGGGTCCGCGCGGGGGGACGCACGGGTCGCCGAGGAGCGCGCCCGCCGATCGGGCCGGTGTTCGCATCGGCGGGATCACCGGCGGACCCAGAGGCCGGCAGCCCGAGCCTGAGGGGCCGTTGACGTCGAGGCGCTCGCCTGCTAGCATTGGTGGTACCGTTTTGGTACCGGTTTGGAAACCCTGCGGAGAGACGGCATGGCGACGTTAACGATCAAGAACGTGCCCGAGCCGCTGGTCCGGCGCCTCAAGCGAAAGGCGACCATGCACCGGCGCAGCCTGAACCTCGAGGTGATCGCCTGCCTGGAGCAGGCCACGCAGAGCGTGCCTCTCGACCCCGAGACGATCCTCGCCCGGGCCCGGGCTCTCCGCGTCCGCCCCGGCGTTCGTGTGACGGATCGCCTGCTGGCGCGACTCAGGGCCGAAGGGCGACCGTGATCGTCGTCGACACGAACCTGCTCGTCTACCTCTATGTCCGGGGCGCTCGAACGGCGCAGGCCGAGGCGGTGCTGGCTCGGGACCCGGTGTGGACCGCGCCGCTGCTCTGGCGGTCGGAGTTCCGGAACAGCCTGGCCGGGCTGGTTCGGCGGCGGGCCCTCGGTCTCGGAGAAGCCTTTCGGATCGCTCGGGAGGCGGAGCTGGTGATGGCCGGTCGGGAGTATGCCGTGGTGACCGACCAGGTCCTCCAGCTCGCTGCCCACTCGGGGTGCACGGCCTACGACTGCGAGTTTGTCGCGCTCGCCCAGGATCTCGGGGTCGCCCTGGTGACGAGCGATCGGCGCGTCCTCGGAGCGTTTCCCGACACCGCGGCGGCCCTCGAGCTGTTCGCGGGTCGGGGTAGCGGGTAGTGCGGGCGGCGCCGCTCGACGCGCGACCGGTGTGGGGCCCCGACCGTTCCTGCTCGTCGGGCTGACCGGGGGGATGGCCTCCGGGAAGAGCGTGGTGAGCCGCCAGCTCGCGGAGCTGGGGTGCCAGGTCATCGACGCCGACCTCCTGGCGCGCGAGGTGGTGGCGCCGGGGGAGCCGGCCCTCGCAGCGATCGTCGAGAGCTTCGGCCCGGAGGTCCTCCGGCCGGACGGCACGCTGGACCGGGCGCGCCTCGGGGCGGTGGTCTTCGCCGACCCGGAGAAACGGCGGCGCCTGGAGGCGATCACCCATCCCGCCATCCAGGCGCGGCGCCGGGCAGCCCTGGCGGCGCTCGAAGCCCGCCGGTACGACGGCCTCGTGATCCAGGACGCCGCCCTCCTGATCGAGGTCGGCGCCGCCGCCCACGTGGACCGCCTCGTCGTCGTCTATGCCGACCGCGCCGTCCAGCTCGATCGGCTCATGCGGCGCGACGGCCTCGACGCGGCCGAGGCCGAGCGGCGGCTCGGGAGCCAGATGCCGCTCAGCGAGAAGGTCCGCCTCGCCCACTACGTGATCGACAACTCGGACAGCCTCGAGGAGACCGCGGCCCAGGTGCGGGCGGTCCACGCGGCGCTCCTGGCCGAGCACCGCGCGCGCCGGCGCTGACGGTCGCGGCGGGGTGCGGGGGAGGGAGCCGTGAAGGCCTCGCGGCGCCGGGCGCTCGGCCAGCACTTCCTCGCCGACGCGGCCGCGGCCGCGCGGATCGTGGAGGCGGTCGGCGCCACCGCCGAGGACCTCGTCTGCGAGATCGGCGCGGGCGAGGGGGCGCTCACGGGGCACCTCGCCGCGCGGGCGGGCCGGGTCGTGGCGCTGGAGATCGACCCCGCCCTCCACGCCCGCCTGGCGGCCGGAGCGCGGCGCTGGCCCACCCTCGAGGTGCATCTCGCCGACGCGCGGACGTTCGCCTACGAGGCGCTCCGCGCCCGCCGGCCCGCGCCGGCCGGCCGGCTCCTCGTGGTGGGGAACCTCCCCTACAGCGCCTCCAAGCCGATCCTCCACCGGCTGTGGGAAGCGCGCGCCGCGATCGACGCGGCGACGCTCATGCTCCAGCGCGAGGTCGCCGAGCGGCTCGTGGCGTCCCCGGGCGGGAAGGCCTACGGCGCGCTCTCCGTGTTCTGGCAGATGTGGGCGGATGTGGCGCTCCTCTTCCGCGTCCCGCCGGAGGCGTTCCGGCCTCCGCCGGCCGTCGAGTCGGCCGTCGTGCGGGCGACCTTCCGCCCGGCCCCGCGGGTCCCGCTGGCCGACCCCGCCGGCGTCCTCCGGGTCGTGCAGGCGGGCTTCGCCCAGGACCCC
>CAZDYT010000652.1:0-2791 GCA_964509395.1 uncultured bacterium | reverse complement strand
CCATAACTCCGCTCTAAGGTCGGTTCCCACGAGGGCGAGCGATTCGCCTGGCGGGCGAGTTTTTGCTGGCCGAGCAATCTGGCATGTGGTACAACATCCAGCATGCGCTCCGAACGCCAGGAGATCGAGCGGCGGCGCCGCGACCTCCACCAGCAGCTCCGCGCGCTGAGCTGCGAGCCCCTGATGCGTGGCTCCATCTATCAACGGCGGCGCCGGTGCGGTCGCCCGAGGTGCGCGTGCGCAACGAGCCCCACCGCGCTTCACTCCAGCAAGTTCCTCACCGTGTTCTTGGCCGGACGTACGCGAGGATTCCATCTGCGGGCCGAGGATGAGGAGCGGGCCCAGAAGGCCATTGCCGCCTACACCCGGCTCTGGAAGATCGTGAACGAACTGACCGCCTGCGAGGTCGCGGACCTGCGGCGCCAGGTGCGCGAGCGGCGACGAGCGCGCACCCGGCGGCCGTGACGGACGGCGGGAGCCCGAGGCCCCGCGCGCCTCGGCAAGGTATCCTGCCGTTCGTGATCCGACACGGCAACGGGGAGGAGGTCACCGCGCACGCGGGGTTGCCGCTGGTCGTGGAGGCGCTGCGGGCGGTCCGGTTGGAGGAAGTGGTCGAGGCGACGCTGAACGTGGCGAAGCGCCAGCGGGGCTTCGCCGCGCTGGAGAAGCTGGAAGCCCTGATTCTCCTGGTGGCCAGTGGCGGGGACCGGATCGAGGACATCCGGATTCTCGCGGAGGACCAGGGGCTGTTGCGGCTGTTGGATCGGGAGCTGCCGTCGCCCGACGCGCTGCTGGACTTCTTGCGCGCGTTCGATGAGCCGGACGTCTGGGCGCAGCGGCCGGCCGCGGAGAAGTCCTGGGTGCCGCCTGAGAGCCCGCCGCTGGCGGGGCTCTTCGAGGTCAATCGCGCGCTGGTGGCGCGGGCGGCCGACCGGCAGACGACGACGGCCACGATCGACCATGACGGGACGATCATCGAGGCCCACAAGCGCGACGCGCTGGTCGCCTACGAGGGGACCCGAGGGTATCAGCCGTTGGTCGCGGTCTGGGTCGAGGAGGACCTGATCGTCGCCGACGAGTTCCGGGACGGCAACGTCCCGGGCAACAAGGATCCGCTCACGTCCGTGCGGCGAGCCTTCACGGCGCTGCCGGACTGGGTGGAGAAGCGCTACTTCCGTGGCGACTCGGCGGACTACTACGTGCCGCTGCTGAAGTACCTGGTCAAGGAACAGATCACCTTCTCGATCAGCGCGGACATGAGCCCTGAGCTGCGGGCGCTGTGTCGGGCGGTCCCGCCAGAGCACTGGGTCGAGGTCGCGGTCCGCGAGCACGAGGTCGTACACGTGGCGGAGGTGGAGTTCACGCCCGGCGACTGGCCCAAGACCGCCCGGCCGCTGCGCTATGTCGGGATGCGGATCACCCCGCTGCAGCGCGAGCTCTTCGCGGAGCGCGGCCCGAAGTACTTGGCGGTGGTGACCAATCGGCCGGCGCCGGGGGAGGCCGCGGCTCCCCGCGGCGACGAGATGAGCGCTCCGGAGCTGGTGCGCTGGCACTGGGAGAAGGCCGGCACCATCGAGCACGTGCACCGGAGCCTGAAGGACGAGCTGGGGGCCGGGGTGCTGCCCAGCCAGCGGTTTGGCGCGAACGCGGCGTGGTTCCGCATCAACGCGATCACCTACAACCTGCTGACCCTGCTCAAGCGCCGCGCTCTGCCGGAGCGCTTGCGGCTGGCCCGGCCCAAGCGACTGCGGTTCGAGATCTTCACGACGCCCGCGCGTTTGTCGGTCCACCAGAGTCAGCTCCTCGCCCACCTCTCCGCGAGCAGCGACCGAACGCAGGAGTTGGTCCGCGCTCGGCAACGCCTTCTGGCGAGCCGCCACGCCCTCGCTCAGGCGTCGGCGCCCACCCGGTAGTCGCCGGCGCGCGGCCTCCGCCCTCGCGCCGCCACCCCCGTTCAGGCCTCCCCGCGTTTCTTGACCTCCGCCCCACCGGCCGCGGCACCCCTTAGAGCGGAGTTATGGCCTTAACGCGAAAGCTGGACGAAGTGCAGGTTCTGGGCGATCATCGCCGCGCGAGCTTTCCCAACAAGAGGAGATGATCATGGCGGGAATCACCGCGAAGCTGCTGCACGTCGACCTGTCCACCAAACAGACCCGGGTCGAGGAGCTATCGGAAACCGTCGTGCGCAAGCACCTCGGGGGCGGGGCGCTGGCGGCCCACATCCTCCTCCGCGATCTGCCCGCGGGCGTCGACCCGATGGGGCCGGACAACGTGCTGGTCTTCATGACCAGCGTCATCAACGGGCTGTCGCTCTCGGGCACCAACCGCTACACCGCCGCCGCGAAGTCGCCGCTCACCGGCGGCTACGGCGAGTCCGAGGCCGGCGGCTGGTGGGGACCGGAGCTGCGCGCGGCCGGCTGGGACGGCGTGGTGATCCACGGCCAGTCGCCGGCGCCCGTGTACCTCTGGATCAAGGACGACAAGGTCGAGATCCGCGACGCGTCGCCATACTGGGGCAAGCTGAGCGGCGAGGTGCAGGACGGCCTCGAGCAGGAGCTCGGCGACAAGCGCGTGCGCGTGCTCCAGACCGGCGTGGCCGGCGAGCGTGGGGTGCGCTTCGCGGCGCTCGTGAACCAGCTCAAGCACTTCCACGGGCGCTGCGGGCTCGGCGCCGTGATGGGCGCCAAGCGGCTCAAGGCCATTGCCGTCCGCGGCTCGAAGCCCCCCGCCGCCCTGGACAAGGAGGGGGCGAAGCGGGGGCTCACCTGGTTCCGCGAGCACTACGACCGGT
>CAZDYT010000651.1:0-2797 GCA_964509395.1 uncultured bacterium | reverse complement strand
CTTCCAGAGCTGGGTCGGGTTGCCGATGGCCTGGGCGACGGACAAGGCCTGACGAAGCGCCTCGTGAGCCTCGTCCACTGCCGGCGGCCGAGGGCGATCTCTCCCTTGAGGCGCCACCCCTTGACCAGATACTTCCGCGAGGTCGTGCGCGTGGCGAGCTCCAGGCACTGATCGGCGAACCCTCGTGCCGCGGCGGGGTTCCCGCGGGCCAGCCACAGCTCCCCCAGACTGGCGAAGAGGTGCATCGAGTAGCGCCACCGCATCCACTCGCTGGTCGCCGGATCCTTCACCAGGCGATGGACCGCTTCGAGGAGATCCTGGGCCAGGGGCAGATCGCCCTTCAAGAGGAAGATGTCGCCGAGGTTGAGCTCCGCGTTGCCGACCGATTCGTGGTCCCCCCGCTTCCGGGCCCCATCGGCCCCGCGCCGATTCAGCTCGAGCGCACGGTCCAAGGCGCCGCACTCGATGTGGAGCCACCCGAGCGAGTTGAGGTAGCGGGGCGTGTAGTTTTCGTCACCGACCTTCTCGGCGAGCGCCAACCCCTCCTCCAGCGCGGCCACCGCCCCGTCGTAGTCGCCCTTGCCGGTCAGGTTGATCCCGTACATGAAGAGGCCTTCCAGGAGCGGCATCAGGACGTTGTGAGCCCGCGCCAGCTGGATCCCTTCGGCGTAGATGCGGGACGCCTCGTCGAACCTCGCCTCCCAGCCCGCGAGCTCCGCCGCGAAGACGAGCGCCCACGACTCGTTGGCCACGTCGCCCGCAGGGCGGCTGATCGCGATGACCCGCTCGAGGCTCTCTCGCGCCTCGTCGAGCCGGCCCGTGACCTCGTAGACCAATCCTGTGATGAGGTGGCCGCCGGCCAGGACGGGCCGGGCGCCGACTGCGTCGGCGACCTCGATGGCCTGCCGGGCATCCTCGAGCGCCCGGTCGAACTTGTGCGCGAGCCACGAGGCCAGCCCCATCCCGACCAGGGCCGTTCCCTCGGCGTGCCGATCCCCGAGCCGGCGGGCGAGGGTCAAGACCCGCGCTCCCTCGCTCCGGGCGCGCTCGAAGTCGCTCACGAGCAGGAAGAGGTCCGCCTTCGCCTGGTGGATTGCCATCAGGGTCTCGGCGGGAACATCCGCGCCGAGCCGGATGGCCGCGCCCTGCGCCTGGTCGTACAGGGTGATGGCCTCGCGGGTCGCGAAGGCCCTCGCCGCCTTGTTTGCCGCTTTGAGGAGATACGCGAGGGCCTCCGTCCACGCCTGCGCTTTCGAGAAGTGATAGGCGAGGACCTCGTACTGCTCGGTCAGGCGGTCCCCGTGCAGGCTCTCGATCGCGACGCCGATCAGGCGGTGGAGCTCCTTCCGGCGCGCGACGAGGAGCGAGTTGTAGGCCACCTCCTGCGTGAGGGCATGCTTGAAGGTGTACTCGATCTCGGGGAAGACGCGCTTCTCGTAGATCAGCTCGAGTGCCTTGAGCTCCCGCAGCGCGTCCTCCGTGCGCTCCGGGCGCTCCGCGATCCGGTCCAGGAGCCGGCGCGTGAACTCCCGGCCGATCACGGAGGCGTGCTGGAGGACCCGCTTGGGCGCCTCGGCCAGCCGGTCGATGCGCGCCATGACCACGTCCTGGACCGTATCGGGCACGACGATCCCGTCGAGCCGCTCGGCCAGGACGTAACGGTCTCCGCTCCGGCGCAGCGCCCCGACCTCCTGGAGCGACTTGATGACCTCCTCGACGAAGAACGGGTTTCCCTCCGCCTTCCGGACGATGAGGGCCTGGAGGTCCTCAGGCAGGCGCTCCGTGGCCAGCAGCGCGCCGGCCATCTGGATGCTGTCCTCGGTCGACAGTGTGGTCAGCGCGATCCGCGTGTGGTAGGTCCGGTCCCCGAAGGGAGGGACCCATCCGGTGCGGTACGTCAGGATCTGGAGGACCCGGCTGGCCGGAAGGCTGTCGGCGATCAGCGCCAGGTACTCCTCCATCGCCGCGTCCATCCAGTGGACGTCTTCGTAGACCACGACCTGGGGCTGGACCTCGGCGGCCCGGAGCAGGAGGCGCCGGAGGGCGTAGAACAGCTCCCCTCGCCGCTGCTGGGGGTCCATGCTCGAGACGACCGGGTCGCGCGGGTCGACGGCGAGAATGTAGCGAACGTACGGCAGGACCGGCCGGAGGTCTTCGCCGAGGCGGAGGACGCCCTGCTCGATCTTCGCGACGATCGTCTCTTCCGGGTCCCCCTCCTCGATCCGGAAGTTCCGCTTGAGCAGATCGACCAGTGGGTGAAACGCGATGGACCGCCCGAAGGACATGCAGCGTCCTTCGAGCCAGGTCGCCGCCGCGCCGAGTCGCCGCCGGAACTCGTAGAGCAGGCGAGACTTGCCGATGCCCGGCTCCCCCGCGATGAACACCACCTGCCCCTGGCCCACCCTGGCCCTCTCGAAGCACTCCATGAGCAGCCGCAGCTCGCGCCCTCGCCCGACGAAGGGTGTCAGCCCGCGCTCGGCTTCCACCTCGATGCGCGTCCGCGGGAGGCGGGTCGAGATGACCGCCCACGCCCGAACCGACTCGGTCTTGCCCTTGAGGGTGAGCTCGCCGAGGGGCCGCGTGAAGAAGTACCCCCCGACGAGGCGGTGGGTGGCGTCGGCGATCGCGATCCGGCCCGGGTCGGCGGCCTGCTGGAGGCGCGCGGCCACGTTGGTGGTGTCGCCGACCGCGGTGTAGTCCATCCGGAGGTCGCTCCCGATGCTGCCGACAACGACGAGGCCGGTGTTGAGGCCCTGGCGCACCTGGAAGCCGATCCCGCGCCGGCGCTGGAGCTCGT
>CAZDYT010000650.1:0-2800 GCA_964509395.1 uncultured bacterium | reverse complement strand
AGCCCGGCGTCGGCAAGTCCCGGCTCTACTGGGAGTTCACGCACTCCCACCGCACCCAGGGCTGGCTCACCCTCGAGGCCGGCTCGGTCTCCTACGGCAAGGCCACCGCCTTCCTGCCGGTCATCGAGCTGCTCCGCGCCTACTTCCAGATCGAGCCCCGGGACGACGCCCGCAGGGTCCGCGAGAAGGTCACCGGCAAGCTCCTGTCCCTCGACCGCGCGCTGGAGCCCGGCCTCTCCGCGCTGCTCTGGCTCCTCGATGTCCCCGTCGATGACCCGCAGTGGGACCGGCTCGACCCACCGCAGCGGCGTGAGAAGACCCTCGACGCCGTCAAGCGCCTCCTGATCCGCGAGAGCCAAATCCAGCCGCTCCTCGTCCTCGTCGAAGACCTCCACTGGATCGACAGCGAGACCCAGGCCCTCCTCGACCGTCTCGTCGAGAGCCTGCCGACGGCGCGGCTGCTCCTCCTCGTCAACTACCGCCCCGAGTACCAGCACGCCTGGAGCGGGAAGAGCTACTACCGTCACCACCGGATCGACCCCCTGCCGCCCGAGAGCGCCGAGGCACTGCTGGACGCCCTGCTCGGGCCTGATGCGTCCCTCGAGCCGCTCAAGCGGCTCCTGATCGAGCGGACGCAGGGGAACCCGTTCTTCCTCGAGGAGAGCGCCCGCGCGCTCATCGAGACGAAGGTCCTGCTCGGCGAGCGCGGCGCCTGCCGGCTCCGCGAGGCGCCCCACGACCTCCAGAAGAGCCTGCAGATCCCGGCCACAGCCCAGGCGATCCTGGCGGCGCGGATCGACCGACTCGCCCCCGACGACAAGCGCCTGCTGCAGGCGGCCGCCGTCATCGGCCACGACGTGCCCTTTCCCCTCCTGCTGGCCATCGCCGAGGGACCCGAGGGCGTCGTGCGCGGAAGCCTCGCACGGCTCCAGGCCGCCGAGTTTCTCTACGAGGCCCGCCTCTTTCCCGACCTCGAGTACACGTTCAAACACGCGCTGACGCTCGAGGTGGCCTACCAGGGCTTGCTGCGCGAGCGCCGCCGCGCCTTGCATGAGCGCGTGCTCCAGGCCCCCGAGCAGCAATGGGCGGGGCGGGAACAGGAGAAGATCGAGCTGCTTGCGCACCACGCGGTGCGGGGGGAGCGCTGGGACCGGGCGGCCCGGTATCTCTATCAAGCGGGGGAGCGGGCCTTCGCCCGGGCCCGATACCACGCCGGCGCGGCCTTTTACCAGACGACGGTGGAGGCGCTCGACCGACTCGGCGACGCCGCGGATCTCACCCTCAAGCTGGATGCCTGCCTCGAGCTGTGGTCCGCGCGGTCGACGACCGGTCAGTACGATGGCCTCGGGGAGCTGGGCGAGAAGGCGGAGGCGCTGGCCCGGGCTCTCGACGACGGACCGCGGCTTGCCCAGGTGCAGCTGCGGCAGGCCGGGGCCGTGGCGCTCAGCGGCGTGATCCGCGGGACGTTGCAGTCAGCCGTCGAAAAGGCGCGCGAAGCGCTCGAGCGCGCCGATCCCCGCGACCTGCGAACACGGAGCTACGCGCAGTTCGTCGTGGCGCACGCCTGCCGGGATCTCGGACGCATCGGGGATGCGGTGCGGGAGTTCGGCGCGGGTCTCGCGCTGTTCGCTGAGGTGGATCGGTACGGGGAGGAGCCCGGCCTCGTGTTCCCGATCTACGTGAGCCTCAGCGCCTGGCGCTCGGAAGCTTACGCGGCCCTGGGCGACTTCCCGCAGGCGTTCGCGTCCGCACGCGAAGCGCTGCGGGTGGCGACAGACATCCAGCACCCCACCAGTCTCGCCGTCGCCAACCGCTACCTCGGCTACGTCCACAGCCTCCGCGGCGAGGTGGAGACCGCGGTCCCGTTCCTCGAGCGCGCCGTCGCGATCGCGAGGGAGCACGATCTGTTTCACGCGACCATCTTCAGCTCCTCTCATCTCGCTTACGCCCTCGTCCTGCTCGGCGAGCGCGAGCGGGGCCTCGAGTGTCTCGCGCGGGCCCTCGAGAGATCGACCGGGGTCAGCACGCCGCGGTGGCATCACTACGGCACGGGGAGGGCGAGCACCTACCTCGCGGCCGGCTGCCTTGAGGAGGCCCGCGCCGAGATCCGGCAGGGGCTGGCTGCGGCGACCGAGCGAAACGCGTGGGGCTACCGGGCCCCGTGGCTGCGCCTGGAGGCCGAGGTCCTCGCGCAGGGGGACCCGGCCGGCGCGCGCGAGCGCCTCGAGGAGGCGCTCGCGCTGGCGGCGGAGCTCGGGATGCGCCTCGAGGTCGCCCACTGCCACCTGGGCCTGGGCAGGCTGTACGGGCGAACCGGTGACCGGCCGAGGACCGAGGAGCACCTGACGGCCGCGACGACGATGTACCGCGAGATGGACATGGGCTTCTGGCTGCGGCAGGCGGAGCGCGAGCTGGGGCAAGCGATGCCATGATTCGCGCGCCTGGACACCGTTTCCCGACGAGGAGGGCTCGCCGTGGGTGAGCGGAAGAGCGTCGTGACGCCGGAACGGTTCGCGACCGGGATGACCTTCGACCAGTACGCCGCCTACGTGGGGACCCCGGAGAACCTCAAGCGCGAGGGCTCCGGCGGCGCGCCGCGGCGCGACTGGAGCGACTACCTGCGCAGGCGGTACGAGAAGGTGCGCCTCTCGGACGCGCAGGCGGCGGCGATGCGCTGGCTCGCGAGCCGGCCGGGCGGGCCTGCGAAGATCCTGGCCGTCGCGGAGGAGTGGTCGTCGGACTGCCGGCGCGACGTCCCGATGCTGGCGCGGCTCGCCGAGGCGGGCGGCCTCGAGCTCAG
>CAZDYT010000649.1:0-2804 GCA_964509395.1 uncultured bacterium | reverse complement strand
CTCCGCCCCCCTTCCGAACCTCCCCCCCCCGGAGGGGAGCGACGTCGCGAAGGCCGCAGGCCGAAGCCGTCGCGAGCAGATGGAAATCGCGCCGGTAAAGCCGGCGCTCGGAGCGCCTCGGCTAGAGGCGCGTGGACTCACTGAGCGTGATCGACGTAGACGCGGGTCGAGAAGGCCGGCCCGGGTGGCGCCGAGCGCCGCCCCCGGACGCCCGGGCGGAGGGGGACCCCTTTACGCTCCTTCCGCAGTTCGTCGAACTGCGGAAGGGCGGAAACGGGTGACGGAGCCCGGCGGACGGGGGCAAGCCGGCGACAGGACCCGGGGCGGGCGGGTGGCAACCCGAGGGAGACTCACCATGAAGCGGACGGCGCTGACCAAGCAGGCGCCGCACGTCTGGCCGTTCTCGCACGGGACGGTGGTCGAGCAACCGGCCAAGCTCGTCTTCCTCGCGGGCCAGGTCGCCTACGACCGGCACGGGCCGGACCGGAGAGTCGTCGGGCAGGGCGATCCGGCGGCGCAGACGCGCCGGGCCATCGAGAACATGCGCGCGCTCCTCCGGCAGGCCGGGGGCGATCTCGGGGACATCGTCGAGATGACGGCCTACGTCACCGACGTCTCCATGATGGCGGCGATGGGCCGGGTGGCGCAGGAGTACTTCACCGACCCCCTCCCCGCGATGTCGCTGATCGGCGTGAGGGAGCTGGCGCGGCCCGAGTTCCTGATCGAGATCCGAGCGATCGCGGCCATCCCGGACTCCCGCCCCCGGGCGCGGGGGCGGTCGAGGGAAGGCCGCCGGGCGATCGGCGCGCGGCCGCGCCGCGGCCGCCGGTAAGGAGGACACGAGCGATGGCACGGCGAGTCCTGACCCCCAGGGGGGACGGCAGGTCGATCGGCATGTACTCCGCGGGCTTCGAGGTGGACCCGGGACGGCTCGTCTTTGTCGCCGGCCAGGTCGCCATGGACGCGAACGGCCAGGTCGTCGGCGCAGGCGACTTCGCCGCCCAGGCGGCGCAGGTCTATCGAAACCTCGGGGCGGTGCTCGGCGAGGCAGGCTGCACGTTCCGCGAGGTCATGAAGTTCACGACGTTCCTCACCCGGTACGAAGACTTCGCGGCGTTCGCCGAGTGGCGGAAGGGAGCGTACCCGACGCTTTTCCCGGATGGCGTGTATCCCCCGAACACCGGCGTGGTCGTCCAGTCGCTGGCCCGCCCGGGCCTCCTCCTCGAGGTGGAGGCCATCGCCGTCAAGCCGGGCCGCCCGGCCGCCGCCCGTACGGCGCCGCCCGCCCGCCGCCCGGCGAGGAAGGGGGCGAAGCGTCCGGTCCGCCGCGCGGGGCGCCGCCGCTGACCTGGCGTTCGAGAGGTCCGGATGGTCGTGACCGTGAAGTACCTCTTCGGCCTCGCCCGCGGCCCAGCCGGGGGCGACGAGATGCGGCTTGAGCTGCCACGTGGCGCGACGGTGTTCGAGGCGATGCAGCATCTCGGCGTCTCGAGCCTCGAGCTCCACGCGGCGGTGAACGGCGAGTCGGCGGCGGACGCCACGGTGCTGCACGACGGCGACGAGGTAACCCTGATCCCCGCCATCCAGGGCGGGGCGGCGAGGGATGTGCCATGCGCGTGATCATGGGTGGGCTGATCGCTCTGGGGTGTGGTCCCGCGCTGGCGACGGTTGCGCCACGCGAGGCGGCCGCGCAGGCGCGGGTGACCGTGCCCATCATCGTCAACCGCCCGGCAGCTGGCCCGAGCGGAATCCGCGTGTTCGTGCAGGGGAGCCCGCGGGTGGCCGGCGCGGCCGGGGGCCCGGCGACCGGCGGCGTCAGCGTACCGAGCCACTCGCAGGCGCTCCGCATCGTGACGCCGGACGGTCAGGGAGGGGGCCTCCCGGCCGGCGGCGCTCGCGAGACGCGGGTCTTCATCCGGGAGGTGCCCCGTAGCGCCGGCCAGTCGGGCGCGTCGCCGCCGGTTCGAGGCTTCGCGAGCGTGCCCGCCTCCTCGCAGGCGCTCACGATCCGGATCGAGGAGGACCCCGGCGACGGGTCGCCCGCGACGAGCCGCGAACTCCGGATCTTCGTCAACGGCGCCGAGGTCGACACGCCGCTCGTGCTCGCCCCGGAGTAGTCGATGCTGCTCCCCCGCTTCGAGTACCGGCACGCGACGTCCCTCCCGCAGGCGACGACGCTGCTCGCGGAGAACCCCGACGCGCGGCCCCTGGCGGGGGGGACGGACCTCCTCGTGGACATGCGTGAGCGGCGGCAGACCCCGCGCATGCTCGTGGACATCTCGGAGCTCCCCGACCTGCGCGGGATCGAGGTCGCCGACGGCGGGGTCCGGCTCGGCGGCGGGGTGACGGTGGGGGAGCTGCTCGCCTCGCCGCTCGTCGCCGAGCGGCTCCCGGCGCTCCACCGGGCGGCCCGCGACTTCGCCGACTTCCTCACGCGCAACAAGGCGACGCTGGGCGGTAACCTCGCCAACGCGAGTCCGGGCGCCGACCTCGTCGTCCCGCTCCTCGCCCTCGACGCCCGCGTGATCGTGGCTGGTTCCGCGGGCGACCGGACGCTCGCCCTGGACGCCTTCCTGCTCGGCCCGCGCCGCACCGCGCTCCGGACAGGCGAGCTGGTCCGTGCGGTCGTGGCGCCGGTGAGCGGCGGGCGGCAGTTCTTCTACAAGCTGGGGCTCAAGCGCGGCGGGGCCATCGCGGTGGTGAGCGTGGCGACGCGGGTCGAGGTCGACGGAGCCGGCCGCTGCGGCGCCGCCGCGATCGCGCTCGGCGCGGTGGCCCCCCGGCCGTTCCGGGCGACGGCGGCG
>CAZDYT010000648.1:0-2804 GCA_964509395.1 uncultured bacterium | reverse complement strand
GCCGCGATGACAGTGATCCTGAGCAGAGTGCTGCCAAAGAGCGTGAGCACTAACACGCGGCGACTAGGCTGTTTGGGCTGAGGCTGAGACGGCCGTCATACGCCGTCGTCGAACAACGGAGGCTCACATGGCCACCAAGGTAGGGGTCGGATACAGCGAAGACACGAAGTCCTATGAAGCAGGCGCTGAAGCAGCACGGGCGGCTCTGCTGGACGCCGACGTCGCGGCCTGCAATCTGGTTCTCCTATTTGCCACGGAGAAGCACAATCCTCAGCGGTTGCGAGACGGTGTACGCTCTATGGTTGGCTCCGCGGCGAGGCTTATCGGCGGCTACTCGATGGGCATCATCACGAAGGACCGTCTCGGGTACGACGGCTACCAGGTCGGTATGGCCGTACTGTCATCGGACTCCGTGACGGTCGACATGTTCATCGAGACGGGCTTGGTCGGCAACGAGTACAAGGTGGGGCTCGCGCTCGGGGAGCAGATCAAGCGCCGGCACTATGCCGGCCATCCGAACGCATTGCTCATGTACGACTCCGTGGTGCGTTCGGTGGCCCAGGGGTTGGCACTGAACATGGCCACCCCGCTTGTGGAGGGCATCTCCCGGACGATTGGCAGCTGGCCGGCCGCCGCCGGCGTCGGCATGATGGGCAGCATGCAGTGGAACCCGACCTTTCAATGGTTCGATGATCGAATCGAGCAGCACAGCGCCATGGCGCTTGTGCTGTCGGGCGGCGTGCGGATGGACACGATCATCATGCACGGCTGTAAGCCGGCGAGTGGCTACCACACGATCACCAAGGCAGAGGGCCCCCTGGTTCTGGAGATCGACGGCAAGCCCGCCCTCGACGCCATCGCTGACCTGCTTGGGCCCGACTCCGAGAAGAGCTGGGAGGACTATCCGCTCTTCGTCACGCTCGGTGTGAACAAGGGAGACAAGTTCGGTCAGTTCAGGGAGGAGGACTACGCGAACCGGCTCGTCATGGCCGTCGATCAGCAGCGGCGGGCGCTAGTCATGTTCGAGAATGACCTCAAGCCGGGGTTCCAAGTTCAACTCATGCGGCGCAGTATCGACTTCGACTACATCGGCCGGCGCGCCGACGAGCTCCTTGGCCGGGTCGGCAACCGCACCCCGTTCTTCGCTCTCTACATCGACTGCGCGGGACGCGCGAGCGCGTACTGCGGCGCGGAGCGGGAAGAAGCGGAAGAGGTCCAGCGTGTCATCGGCTCGCGCATGCCTCTCCTTGGGATCTACTCCGGGGTCGAGATCGCGAAGGTCGGCCGCGACATGCAGGCCCTCGACTGGACCGGGGTCCTCTGCGTGTTCAGCGAGTGACAGGGTTTCAGATGCCCGACCAGGACCGAGGCGAGCTCGAGCGCGCCCGAAGAGAGAACGAGTACTACCGCCGTCACGTAGACGAGCTCGGCGGTGAGATTCTCAAGCTCGACTATGCGATTTCGGGCCTCCAGCACGCGCTGAAGCAGAAGCGCCAGGCGTTCGCGTTGCTATCCGATCTCCAGGAGTCGATCACCGCCCACACCGACCTCTCCGCGGTCTTCGAGCGGGTCATTCGCGCCGTCAATGCCACACTGGGCATGGATAGGACGACGGTTCTGGTGCCGGCGGCGGGCGAGGATCGCTATCGGGCGAGTCACTCGTTGGGATTCCCCGAGGAGGTCGAACGATGCTTCGCCTCCGTGGTCCTGACGTTCCCTCCCGAGTTTGCGCGAGGGAATGCTTACCTCGTCGCGAACAAGGCAACGGCGCCAACGGCGCTCGTCGAGCAGGTGCGCGCTACCTTCCAGCTGCCATACTTCGTTTGCGTGGCGGTCGCCGGTGAGGACGCACCGCTGGGTCTGCTCCTCTCGGGGAGACTCAGGGAGGCCAAGCCGCTGTACCCGCCTTTTGATCAAGGCGACGTCGACACGTTCCAGGCTATCGCGAGCTTGATTTCGTCCTATGTTCGAAACTTGCGGATCGGCGCGCTCGAGCTCGCCAGCCGCCACAAGTCTGAGTTCCTCGCCAACATGTCCCACGAGCTACGGACGCCTCTCAACGCGATCATCGGGTTCTCCGAGGTGCTGGCCGACCGCATGTTCGGTGAGCTGAACGAAAAACAGGAAGAGTACCTGAAGGACATCATGGATTCCGGACGGCATCTCTTGTCCTTGATCAACGACATCCTCGACCTCTCCAAGGTCGAGGCCGGCCGGATGGAGCTCGAATTGTCGGACTTCGATCTCCCCGAGACGATCAACAATGCGTTGACCCTCGTGCGCGAGCGGGCGAGCCGGCGCGGCATCGCACTCGGCCGCGTTGTGGACGAGCGCCTGGGCAGCATCCGGGCCGACGAGCGGAAGGTCAGACAGGTGCTCCTGAACCTCCTGTCGAATGCCTTGAAGTTCACCCCTGAAGGGGGCCGGATCGAGGTCCGAGCCGGCCTGGCAGCTGAAATGGTCGAGATCTCGGTGACCGACACGGGCGTGGGCATCGCGCCCGAGGACCAGGATGCAATCTTCGAGGAGTTCCGACAGGTCGGTGGCGCAGACAAGAAGGCGGAGGGGACTGGGCTCGGCTTGGCACTCTCACGGAAGTTCATCGAACTCCATGGCGGAAGGATCCGCGTCAAGAGCCAGGTGGGAATCGGGTCCACATTCACGTTCACGCTGCCCCGAAGAACCGGGGAGCGGGCTTGATGGTAGTAGGGCCTCTACCGGCCCGAACGACGGCGGAGGCGCTCCCACGCTAAGGAGTCGCGCACGAATAAAGTGAGCACGTTGTCTTACGGTGCTGGATGAAT
>CAZDYT010000647.1:0-2806 GCA_964509395.1 uncultured bacterium | reverse complement strand
CGCGCACCTGGCCGAGCCGATCGCGCTCCACGTCGGCGTCAACTCCGGGGTCGCGACGGTGGGGGCCACCAAGATCGAGGGCATGGCGGGCACCCGCTGGTTCAACACCGCCTCGGGGCCGGTCACCAACGTGGCGGCGCGCCTCGCGGCGCTGGGCGAGGGGGATGCGGTCATGGTGGGCGCCGAGACTCGGAGCCGCCTCGACGAGGAGTTCACGCTCGAGGACCTCGGGGAGCAGCGACTCCGGAACGTGGAGCACCCGGTCCGGGTGTTCCGCCTCAGCGCGCCGGATAAACCCTCTCACCTACCGGAGGAGAGCGCAGGCTGAGGAGGCGCTTTCCCCAAAAGGCCGATCGACGAGCCGCTGCGGCTCTACCCCTTTCCCATCGCCCAGAAGCTGTCCCCGAAGCGGTCCCAGGGGAGGCGCCACTCGTCCGTCTCGGCGGGGTCCGGGGAGAAGAACTGGTTCACCGCGTAGAGCAAGGCTTGCGGCCGCCTCCCGAGGTTCGCGACGCCGTGGGCCACGCCGCGCGGGATCAGCAGGCGATGGCAACGCCCGGCGCCGAGCGAGAGGCGCTGGATCGCCGAGGCGGTCGGCGAGGCCCGCCGGAGGTCCACGAGCCCGACGAGCAGGGCGGAGTCCGGTGGGATGATCCAGAGATCCTCCTGGGCGAGATGCAGGTGCCAGGCCTTGACCGCGCCCGGCTCGAGCACGCTCCAGTTCCACTGGATCGGGCGGAAGCCCGGGAACCCTTCGACCTGGCGCTCGCCGTCGAGCCGGATGATCTCCGCGAAGAGTCCGTCCGGGCTCCCGAGCACGGGAACCTCGCCGAGGCTGACGCCGGCGATCCTCGGCTTCGGCGCGTAGGACTGCCGCGTGAGGTCACGCGCCGCGTCGATCAGGTCCGCGGGCCGGAGGCGAGGAGGTTCCATGCCGGGCTCCGTAGCCGCGGCATTGTAGCAGCGACCCGCGGCTCGAGGCAAACCCCGGGACTGCGGCGCGTGGTTGAATTGATGCGCGCCTACGCCGGCGTCGCCGCGGCCCGCCCTACGACGCGCTCTTCGGCGATGGCCCAGGCCATGGCGGCGGCCGCGCTGGAGAGGACCGCGGCCGCGATGAAGAAGGCGCTGTAGCTTCCCGTGAGGTCGTGGATCACCCCGCCCGCGTACGACCCAGCAGCCGAGCCGATCTGATGGCTCAGGGCGACGAGCCCGTACACGGTGCCGGCCGAGCGGCGGCCGAAGAGGACGGTCGAGAGCGTCGTGGTGGGCGCCACCGTGGAGAAGTCCACGATCCCGAACGCCACGGCGAACACGAAGAGCAGCACCGGATCGCGCGCGAACAGGAGCAGGACCAGCGTCGCGGCCCGACCCGCGTAGATCCACCCGAGGAGCCGCCTGTGCCCCCAGCGATCGCCCACGGCGCCCGACACCATCGTGAAGACGGTGTTGACCAGGGAGAGGACACCGAACGCGGTGGCGGCCGTCACCGTCGAGATGTGGTGGTCCTCGGCATAGGGAATGAGGTGCGGGTCGATGAGCCCGGCGGTGGTCACCCCGCAGACGAAGAAGGAGAGCGCGAGCCGCCAGAAGTTTGCGTGCCGTGCGATCTCCGGCACGGGCAGCGGCTTGCCGTCCGCGGCCGCCCGGGTGGCGCGTCGCGGCGCCACGCCGGCGGGATCGTCCTTCAGGAGGACGAGGACCACGGGCAGCGTGACGAGCAGGATGCCAGCCCCGAGGCCGGCGAACGCCAGGCGCCAGCCGATACCCTGAACGAGCACCGCCATCACCGGCAGGAGCACGAACTGGCCGGCCGCGGAGCCGCCCGCGACGATGCCCAGCGCCAGGCCCCGCCGGCGCGTGAACCAGCGGGCGATGGCGGCGGCCGCGGTGGGGCTGGAGGCGCCGCCCACGCCCACCATGATCAGGACGCCGAAGACCAGGTACGCCTGCCAGAGCGTCACGATCGATCCGACCGCCACCGTGCCCGCGCCCACGAGCACCAGGCTAACCGCAAAGATGATCCGCGGCCCCGTCCGGTCCGCCCAGCGTCCGCACAGCGCTTGGGCCAGGCCGTAGACGACGAAGCCCACGGAGGCGGTCAGGCTGATGGCGGCGCGCTCCCAGCCGAACTCGGTCTCCCACGGCCGGATGAGGAGCCCGATGGTCGACCGGACTCCCGCGGTGACGGCCTGGGCGAGGAAGATGACGGCAACGATGGTCCAGGCGCCCAGCGGCTCGCGCCCACCCGCATCCGTCACGTGCGGCTCCTGGTGGCTCAGGGCTAGAGTCCTTGAACGACCAAACTTGTGGTCAATGAGCCAAGTTTCATCGGCCACGGCGCTAGAGGCTCAGCAGACCGATCCCGGCAAGGCAGAGGACCGTGCCGGCGGCGGCGCGCCAGGTCACGCGCTCGCCGAAGGCGACGAAGCCGATGGGAATGGCAAAGAGCGGCGAAGTGGACGAGAGCACCGTCGTCAGCGTGATTCCCGCGTACTTGAGCCCCACGACCCACGTGACGGCGCTCGTGGCGGTGAGCGCGCCGATGGCGAGGAGCAGCGGGCCCGCCGTCCGCAGATGCGTGCGGACGCGCGCGCCCGCGCCGCGCGCCCACGGCGTCGCCCAGAGGACCACGGCCGCGAGCGGGAGGCGTACCGCCTGCACGCTGACCGGATCGACGTCGCGGATCGCGGACGTCATCAGGACCGTGCTCACACCCCAGGCCGCCGCGGCGAGGAGGGCGAGGCCGAGCCCCCGTCCCTGGTGATGCGGGAGGTCGGCAGCGGCCGGACCGGGCCGGCCGACG
>CAZDYT010000646.1:0-2807 GCA_964509395.1 uncultured bacterium | reverse complement strand
GCGGCCTTCGTGGAGATCCTCCAGAACTGCAACATCTACAACGACCTGGCCTGGAACCTCCTCTACGATCGGGAATCCAAGATCCAGCACGAGCTGCGGCTCGAGCACGGCAAGCCCCTGGCCTTCGGCCCCGTGGACGACCGGCGCGGCCTGGTCCTCGAGGGCGTCACGCCCAGGATCGTCCGCGTCACGGACGTGCCGGAGAGCGCCCTCTGGGTGCACGACGAGCGCGACGCCAGGGTGGCGCTGATCCTCGCGAACCTGCCGAGCCCCGAGTTCCCGATCCCCCTCGGGGTCTTGGCGAGCGTCGAGGGGCCCATCTACGAGGAGATCCTGATCGAGCAGGAGCAGCGCGCGGTCTCGGAGCGGGGCCCGGGCGACATCGCGAAGCTCCTGGTCTCCGGCGACACCTGGAAGATCGGCTGACGCGCCCAGCCTCGGATGGCGTCGCAACCAGCGCTTGCCGGCCCCGAGCGGACCGGCAAGCGTGCTTTCGGTGACCCTATGAGCCGGTCCACCCTCGACCGCCAGTTCGTCGAGCGACTCCGCGGGATCGTGGGGAGCGACGCCGTGATCGCGGCGCCCGACGACTGCCTCGTCTACGAGTGCGACATGCTCGTCTACTACAAGGGCGCGCCGGACGTCGTCGTGCTGCCCCGGAGCACGGCCGAGGTGACCGCGGTCGTCGGGCTGTGCCTGGCAGCCGGCGTGCCCGTCGTTCCGCGCGGGTCCGGCACCGGCCTCATCGGGGGCGCCATGGCGCCGCGCGGCGGCGTCATGATCGCCCTGAACCGGATGGACCGCATCCTGGAGGTCGATCTCAGAAACCGCTACGCGGTGGTCGAGGCGGGCGTCATCAACCTGGGGCTGACCCGCGCCGTCGAGGATCGGGGCTACTTCTTCGCGCCCGATCCGTCGAGCCAGATGGTCTCCTCCATCGGGGGGAACGCGGCGACGAACGCCGGCGGCCCCCATGCCCTGAAGTACGGGAGCACCGTGAACCACGTGCTGGGGGTGGAGGTGGTGACCGGGCGCGGCGAGCTCCTCTGGCTCGGGGGGCCGGTGCAGGAACGTCCCGGGTACGATCTCACCGGGGTCATGGTCGGCTCGGAAGGGACGCTGGGCGTCGTCACCAAGGTGGTCGTCCGCCTCACCCGGGCCGGGGAGGCGGTGAAGACGGCCTTGGCCACGTTTGCGTCCATCGAGATCGCCACGGAGGCCGTCTCGGCCATCATCGCGGCCGGGATCATCCCGGCCGCGCTCGAGGCCCTCGACGAGCACGTTGTCCGCGCCGTGGAAGCGGGGGTCAAGGCCGGCTACCCGGTCGGCGCGAAGGCGGTGCTGCTGATCGAGCTCGACGGGCCGGCGGCCGAGGTCGAGACCCAGGCGGAGGCGGTCGCGCAGATCTGCCGGGCCAGAGGCGCCTTGACGATCCGGGTCGCCAAGGACGACCAGGAGCGGGCCCTCCTCTGGAAGGGGCGCAAGGAAGCCGCCGGCGCATTCGGGCGCATCACGCACAACTACGTCCTGCAGGACGCGGTCGTGCCCCGCACGAAGCTCCCCGAGATCATGGCGCAGGTGCAGGCGATCGCTCGCCGCCACGGGTTGGTGGTCGCCAACGTCTTCCACGCGGGCGACGGGAATCTCCACCCGATGATCGCCTACGACGAGCGGATCCCGGGGCAGTTCGAGGCCGCCCTGGAGGCGAACGAGGCGATCCTCGACGCCTGCATCGCGGTCGGCGGCACGGTGACCGGCGAGCACGGGGTCGGGTTGGACAAGGCCATGAAGCTGGCGCTGCTCTTCACGCCGGACGACCTGGGGGCGATGGCGGCCGTCCGCCGGGTGTTCGATCCCAGGGGCCTGATGAACCCCGACAAGGTCTTCCCGTCGCACGCCGCGTGCTTCGAGGTGAGCCCCGGGCGCGCGGGCAAGCCGGTGCCCGAGGGGATGTGGGTGTGACCGCGGACCCGCGCGCGGACGTCGGCGCGGCACTCGGGGAGATCGTCGGCGGGGCGCACGTCCTCGCCGGCGAAACGGCCGCCGCCTTCGCCATCGACAGCCGGGCCCCGCGGTGGGTGGCCGCTCCGGGGAGCGTGGAGGAGGTGGGCCGCTGCCTCGCGCTCGCTTCGGCCCGCGGTCTCGCGGTGGCGCCGACGGGGCGCGGGACACGGCGCCACTGGGGCAACGCGCCCCGGGCGCTTGACCTCGTCCTCTCGCTCCGTCGCCTCGACAGGATCCTCGCCCACGAACCCGCCGACCTGACGATGTCGGTGGAGGCGGGCGCCACGCTCGGGCAGGTGAACACGCACCTCCGACCCTACCGGCAGCTCCTTCCGCTCGACCCGCCGCGCGCCGACGGGTCCACGGTCGGGGGCATCATCGCGACGGCGGCCAGCGGGCCCTACCGAGCGCGCTACGGGACGATCCGCGACCTCCTGCTCGGTGTGACGGTCGTCCGGGCGGACGGCACGGTCGTCAAGGGTGGAGGGCGAGTCGTCAAGAACGTGACCGGGTATGACATGCCCAAGCTCCACGTGGGCGCGCTCGGCACCCTGGGCGTGGTCGTGGCAGCCCACCTGCGGCTGCACCCGATGCCGGAGACGGAGACCACGTGGCTCTTCGGGTTCTCGAGCACCGAGGCCGGCCTCGAAGCAGGTCTCGGGATCATGGACGCCCCGGTGGTAGCAGCCCCACCACAGAAAGAAGAACCCAAACCGGAAGAGCCGTTCATTCGGGAGATGAAGTTTGTGCCGGTGCCGAACGGGACGTTCTGGATGGGTTGGAATAGCGACAACAAGCAGAGC
>CAZDYT010000645.1:0-2814 GCA_964509395.1 uncultured bacterium | reverse complement strand
GGAGCCCAAGAACGCCATCCTCAAGCAGTACCAGAAGTACTTCGAGCTGGAGAAGGTGCGGCTGAAGTTCACCGACGACGCCGCGGTCGCGATCGCCCGCGAGGCGCTCAAGCGCGGCACCGGCGCCCGCGGGCTCCGGGCGATCCTCGAGGATGTGATGCTCGACATCATGTACGAGCTGCCCTCGATCCAGGGGCTGACGGAGTGCGTCATCACGCGCGAGGTGATCCTCGGGAACGAGCACCCGATCCTGGTCTCGGAGGGGCGGAAGGCGGAAAGCGCCTGATCGGGACGCTGTACGTCGTCGCGACGCCGATCGGCAACCTCGAGGACATCTCTCTCCGCGCGCTGCGCGTCCTGCGTGAAGCCGACCTGATCGCCGCGGAGGACACGCGGCGGACGCGGATCCTGCTCGCCAAGTACGGGATCGCGACCCCCGTCACCAGCTACTTTGAGCACAACAAGCTCCGCCGGGGCCCCGAGCTGGTCGCGCGCCTGGAGGCGGGACAGACGGTGGCCCTGGTCACCGACGCCGGGACGCCGGGGATCTCGGATCCAGGCTTTCACCTCGTCCGCTTGGCGCGCGACGCGGGCGTGCCGGTGGTGCCGGTCCCCGGACCTTCGGCGGTCATGGCGGCGCTCTCCGCCGCGGGCGTGCCCGGCGACCGCTTCGTCTTCGAGGGGTTCCTGCCGGCCAAGCGGGGCCGGCGGCTGGCACGGCTGCGGGAGCTGCGGGCGCTCCGCCGTCCCATCGTGCTCTACGAGAGCCCGCATCGGGTGCGCGCGACCCTGGAGGCTCTCGCGGAGGTGTTCGGGCCGGTCGAGGTCGTCCTCGCGCGGGAGCTGACGAAGCAGTTCGAGGAGTTTCGCCGCGGCACGCCGGCGGAGCTGCGCGCGGCCCTCGGCGCCGGAGGCGTCCGGGGCGAGCTGACCCTCGTCGTGAACCCGGCGTGGCCCCGGGCCTCCGCGGCGCCGCGCGGAATCCCGTGATACGCTGAGATCGTGGACGCCATGCGGATGCGCCGGCCGGCCCCGGTTCCCCGCGCCCTGACGATCGCCGGCTCCGACTCCGGCGGCGGCGCGGGGATCCAGGCCGATCTGAAGACGTTCAGCGCCTTTCGGGTCCACGGGGCCTCGGTCCTGACCGCGATCACCGCGCAGAACTCGATCGGAGTGCACGGCGTCCAGAACCTGCCGCCCGAGTTCGTCGCCCGGCAGCTCGACGCCGTCCTCGACGACATCGGGGCCGATGCGGCGAAGACGGGGATGCTCTCGACGGCACCCATCATCCGGGCGGTGGCGGACCGGCTCCGTGCGCACCGGCTCTCGCGCCTCGTGGTGGATCCCGTGATGATTGCCAAGTCAGGGGACCCGCTCCTCGAGCCCGACGCGCGGCAGGCTCTCGTCGAGACGATCCTGCCGCTCGCGCTGGTCGTCACGCCGAACCTCCACGAGGCGGCGGCGCTGGCGGAGATCCCGGTCGGCACCCTGGAGGAGATGGAGGACGCGGCGCGGCGGATCCACGCGCTCGGCCCCGCGTGGGTCCTCGTCAAGGGGGGCCACCTGAAGGGTGACCCGATCGACCTCCTCTTCGATGGCCGCGCCGTGACCCGGCTGACCGCCGAGCGCGTTCCGACCCCGCACACGCACGGCACTGGCTGCACGTATTCGGCCGCGATCGCGGCGGGCCTGGCGCGGGGCGCCGCCGTGCCCGAGGCGGTGGCCGAAGCGAAGCGCTACGTCACGGCCGCGATCCGCGGCGGCTTCGCCCTCGGCCGCGGGGTCGGCGTACTTTGTCACTTCATCGAGCGATGGTGACCGCCAGCAAGGCCGGGAACGAAGAGCCGGAGCCTCAAGACGGGAAGATGCCGTTCCTTGCCCACCTGGGCGAGCTGCGGCGTCGGATCATCGTCAGCCTGATCGCGCTCGGCGTCGGCTGTGTGGCCACGTTCAACTATTCGGACCGGATCATCAACTGGCTCGCCCGACCCATGCCCGTGAAGCTCGCGTTCCTCGAGCCTACCGAGCCCTTCTGGGTGAACATGAAGGTGGCGCTGGTGGCGGGCGCGTTCATCGCCCTGCCGATCATCCTGTACGAGATCTGGGCCTTCGTCGAGCCCGGGCTCATGCCGCGCGAGCGCAAGCTCGCCCTGCCGTTCATCGTCGTGGGCTCGTTCTCCTTCCTGCTCGGCGCGGCCTTCGCGCTGACCGTGATCGTGCCGTTCGCGATCAAGTTCCTCGTCTCGTTCAAGACCGAAAACCTGGTGGCGACGATCTCCGTGAACCGCTACGTGGACTTCGTCCTCAAGTTCACGATCGCCTTCGGGCTGGTGTTCGAGCTGCCGTTAGGCCTCACCCTGGGGGCCCGGTTGGGGTTCGTGACGCCGGAGTTCCTGGCGCGGAACCGGAAGTACGCCATCCTGATCAACTTCGTCATCGCCGCGATCCTGACCCCGACGCCCGATGCGTTCAACCAGCTCCTCATGGCCGGCCCGCTCTGCCTCCTGTACGAGGTCGGCATCATCGCGGCCCGCGTCTTCGGCGGGCGCCGGACGAAGCAGCCGGCCTGAGCGTCGGGTGGAATTCTCCGCGCTCGACCTGCCGGCGTCCGTCCTCGAGGGGATCCGCGCCGCCGGCTTCAGGACCGCGACGCCGATCCAGGAAGCGGCCCTCCCGGTCGCCCTCCGGGGCAAGGACGTGGCAGGGCAGGCCCAGACCGGGACCGGCAAGACCGCCGCGTTCCTGATCGCCGCGTTCACGCGCCTCCTGCGGACGCCGCCGGCGCGCCGGGGCGGAGCGGCGCCCCGCGCGCTG
>CAZDYT010000644.1:0-2821 GCA_964509395.1 uncultured bacterium | reverse complement strand
TCGCGCCCGGGCTCGTCCTGGGCGTCTCGACCCACAGCCTCGACCAGGCGCGGCGGGCCCAGGACGACGGCGCGGACTACGTCGCCCTGGGCTCGATCTTCGCCACCGGGTCCAAGCCGAGCTTCGAGCTGGTCGGCCTCGAGGCCCTTCCCCTCGTCCGGCCTCACGTCACGGTGCCGCTGGTCGCCGTTGGCGGCATCACGGTCGAGCGCGTGCCGGCCGTGCTGGCGGCGGGGGCTGACGCCGTTGCCGTGATCTCGGCAATCGGCATGGCGCGGGACCCGGGGGAGGCGGCGGCCGCCTTCCTGGCGGCGATCCGGCAGGCGCGTCGCCTTGAGCCTCCGCGGGGCTCCCGCGCATAGGCGCGAAGGGGGCGCGTATGCGTCGGATCCTGGGTGTGGTTCTCGTCGCGACGCTGGCGCCGATCGCGCCCGTGGCCGCCGAGGCGCCGCGCAAGGGCACGGTCAAGATCGCCACGCAGAGCCCCCTCTCTGGCGAACTGGCCCCCTTGGGCGAGAGCCTCCGGCGGGGCGCGCAGCTCGCGCTCGAGAAGCTCAGGAGCCCCGTCGAGGCGGCCGGTTTCAGGGTGGAGCTGGCCCCGTTCGACGATCAGGCCGAGCCGCACAGGGGCGTCGCGAACGCGAAGATCATCGTCTCGGACCCGGCTGTCCTGATGGTCATCGGACACGTGACGTCCGGCGTTGCTCTCCCCGCCTCGGAGGTGTACCGGGACGTGGGCCTCGTGCTCATCTCGCCAGCTACGCCGGACCCTCTGCTGACGGACCGCGGCCTCCCGAACGTGAACCGGGTCTGCGGGCGGGACGACGTGCAGGGGGTGGTGGCGGCGCAGTTCGCCAGGGAGACCCTCAAGGCCAAGAGCGTCTACATCGTTCACAACAAGAACCGGTACGGCCAGGGCATCGCGGAGTTCTTCGAGGACTGGGCGAAGAAGAACGGCATGCAGGTTCTCGGCTTCGAAGGGACCGAGGAGCGGGCGAACTTCGATCCGATCCTGACGCCCATCCAGGCCAAGGACCCCGACGTGATTTTCTTCGGGGGCGAATACCCGCAGGCGGCGCCCATGTTCCGCCAGGCGCGCGAGAAGGGGATCAAGGCGAAGTTCATGGGCCCGGACGGCATGGACTCGACCGAACTCCTGAAGCTGGGCGGCGACGCGGTGGTGGGGATGCACTACACCACGGTCGCCGGCGGGGTGAAGGAATACCCGAAGGCCAAGGAGTTCGCCGAGGCGTACAAGACGAAGTTCGGGAAGGATCCCGAGCCGTTCGCCGCGCAGGCCTACGACGCGACCGCGATCGGGCTGAAGGCGCTCGAGGCGGCGATCAAGGAGGCTGGTGGCAAGATGCCGACCCGGGAGGCCGTGGCGAAGGCCGTGCGGAAGGTGAAGTACAGCGGGATCACCGGAAACGTGGAGTTCGACGACAAGGGCGACCCGAAGAAGGCCACCTACCTGATCTATCAGGTGGCCAAGGACTGGAAGGACAACCAGCTCGTCAAGCGGCTGGAGATCGCGGCTCCGGCGATGAAGAAGCAGTAGCCGGACACCCCCATCGCTCTCTGGCGGGAGGGGTCCGTCCGATCACGCTCGACGGTCAGCCAAGGCTCTTTCAGCGGTTGTGAGTCGGGACGCAGCGTGCTAGAGTCCTTGAACCCTCAAACTTGTGGTCAATGAGTCCCCCATGAAGAGCCCGATCTTCGACTACCTGGCGCGCTACGGCTTCAAGAAGGTGGTCCTCTGCCAGAACAACGACGTGGGGCTGCGAGGGATCATCGCCATCCACTCCACCAACCTCGGCCCCGCCACCGGGGGGCTCCGGATGTGGACGTACGACTCCGAGGAGGACGCGATCATGGACGCGCTCCGCCTCGCCCGGGGCATGACGTACAAGTATGCGGCGGCGGGCGTCAGCCTCGGCGGGGGCAAGGCGGTCATCATCGGCGACCCGCGGACGCAGAAGACCGAGGGGCTCCTTCGCGCGGTGGGGCGCTTCATCCAGAGTCTCCACGGGGAATACCAGACCGGCGAGGATGTCGGGATCACGCTGGACGACCTCGAGATCATCCACGGGGAGTGCGACTACGTCGTGACCCTCCCCGAGCATGCCGGGGGGGTCGGGCCGATCGGGCCGGCGACGGCCGTTGGCGTCCTCGAGGCGATGAAGGCGTGCTGCGAGGAGGTGTTCGGCAGCGCCTCCCTCAAGGGGCGGCGGGTGGCCCTCCAGGGGCTCGGCGCCGTGGGCTGGCCGGCGCTGGAGCTCCTCCTCGAGGAGGGGGCCAAGGTCGTGGTGGCCGACATCGACCGGGCGAAGGTGGACCGGGCTCGCCGGCAGTTCCGGATCAAGGCGGTGGCGCCGGAGGCGATCTACGCGCAGCCGTGCGACGTCGTTTGCCCGTGCGCCCTCGGGGCCATCATCAACGACCGGACGATCCGGGAGCTGCGCTGCAAGATCGTGTGCGGGAGCGCCAACAACCAGCTCGCCGAGGAGCGCCACGGGGATCTCCTCGAGAAGCGGGGGATCCTTTACGCCCCGGACTACATCGCCAACGCCGGCGGAACCATCCTGGACACCGATCGGTTGCTCAAGGGGGGGTTCAACCGCGAGCGCGCGATGCGGAACGTCGCGCGGATCGGCGATCGGATGCGGCAGGTCATCGAGATCGCGAAGCGGGAGCGGACCCCTACGTCCCGCGCAGCCGACCGCCTCGCCGAGGAGCGGCTCGCGATGGCCCGATCCCTGCGGATGATCTAGAGCCGTGGCCGATCCCCGTCGCATCCCGGCGTCCTCGGTCGTCGGCGGGC
>CAZDYT010000643.1:0-2829 GCA_964509395.1 uncultured bacterium | reverse complement strand
GCTGGCCAAGAAGAAGGAGGTCCCGGTCCACCGGCACACGGTCTGGTACTACTTCGGCGGGATGACGCTCTTCCTGTTCGTGGTCCAGGTCGCCACGGGCATCCTGCTCCTGCTCTACTACCGCCCGAGCGCCGACGAAGCGTACGAGTCCGTCCAGTTCCTGATGACGGAGGTGCAGTTCGGCTGGCTCATCCGCTCGATCCACGCGTGGGCGGCGAACGTGATGATCTTCACCCTGTTCGTTCACTTCTTCAGCGTCCTGCTCCTCAAGGCGTACCGGCCGCCGCGGGACATGACCTGGCTCTCGGGCGTGGGTCTCCTGGGCCTGGCGCTGGGCTTCGGGTTCACCGGGTATCTGCTGCCGTGGAACGTCCTCGCGTACTTCGCGACCACGGTCGGGACCGAGATTGCGGGAGTCCTCCCCGTGGTCGGGCGGTTTCTCCTCCGGCTGCTCCGCGGCGGCGACGAGGTCACCGGGGCGACGCTCACCCGCTTCTATGGCATCCACGTGGCCGTCCTCCCGGCGTTGACCACGCTCTTCCTGGGCCTCCACCTCTTCCTGGTCCAGAAGCACGGCATGAGCGCCCCACCCGGCGTCGAGCGGCGACGGGAAGCCGGACGGACCATGCCGTTCTTCCCGAACTTTCTCCTTCGCGACCTGGTCGGCTGGCTCTCGGCGCTGGCGATCCTGGCCGCGCTGGCCGCGTACTATCCCACGGAGCTCGGCCAGAAGGCCGACCCCTTCACCCCCGCGCCGGCCGGCATCAAGCCCGAGTGGTACTTCGTGTTCATGTTTCAGACGCTGAAGTACCTGCCGAGCCACGTCCTCGGCATCGAGGGCGAGGTCGTGGGCGTGGTCGGCTTCGGTCTGGGCGGCCTGTTCCTGCTGCTCATTCCCTTCCTGGACCGGCGGACCGCGCGGGGTGAGCCGAGCCGCCTGTTCACGTGGATCGGGATCGCCATCATCCTCTACATGATCGTGCTGACGTACCTCGGCTACGCCATGAGACCGACGAAATGAAGCGCCTGGGGACACCGGCCGCCTTCCTGATCGGGGCGGGGGTGCTGGCCGCCGCCCTGGGCCCCGGCCTGGGGGGGGCTGCCGAAACGCCCGGAGATGCCGCGCGCGGCCGGGCCCTGTTCGCAGAGAAGCAGTGCGTGCGGTGCCATCTCCCCCACGAGCAGCGCGGCGTCGGCCCGGCGCTCGAGGAGCTCCGGAGACCCCAGGGCGCGCTCGAGCTGGCGGGCCGGCTCTGGAATCACGCGCCGGCCATGTTCGCGCTGCTCCAGCAGCAGGGGCTCGAGTGGCCGCGGATCAGTGCGGCCGAGATGGCCGACCTCATGGCCTATCTCCGGGCCGATCCGTCCCGGGACCCTGCCCCTGACCTCGTGCAGGGACAGTTTCTCCTGGTCCGGAAGGGGTGCCTCAAGTGCCACCCGCTCCGGGGGGAAGGGGGGGCGGTGGGCATCGAGCTGACGAAGTATCTCGGTGGCTATCGGTCACCGGTTGCTTGGGCGACCACCGTGTGGAACCATTCGCCCCGGATGGCCGGTTATTCCACGCGGCTGGGGGTGCTCTACCCCCGCTTCACGGGGGACGAGATGGTGAACCTGTTCGGCTCCCTCAAAGCGGCTACGTCACCCGGCGAAAACCGTTGACCCAGCGCCCGAGCGGCCGCCGCTGGAGCCGGGGTCCCATCCTCCTGCTCGTCCCGGCCGCCGTCCTCGTCATCGGCGGCGCGGCGCTGGCAGGCCTCTGGGAGTTCAGCTCGAGCCCCACCTTTTGCGGCTCCTGCCACATCATGAGGCCGTACGTCGAGGCCTGGAAGGTCTCCGGGCACCGGCGCGTGGCCTGCGTCCAGTGCCACTATCCCCCAGGGTTCCGGGACACGCTCTGGGTCAAGTACCAGGCGATCACGCAGGTCGCCAAGTGGGCGACGGGGACCTACAGCTCGAAGCCGTTCGCCGAGGTCGAGGATGCGAGCTGTCTCAGGTCGGGCTGTCACGCCCGGACCCAGCTCGAGAGCGAGGGCCCGGTCATCCTCACCCGCGGCGTCAGGTTCGATCACCGCCCGCACCTCGACCCCGCGAAGACCGGACGGCAGCTCCGCTGTACGAGCTGCCACTCGCAGCAGGTCGTCGACCGGCACGTCGAGGTCGACCGGAGGCCGTGCTTCCTCTGCCACTTCAAGGGGACGAAGCGTGGCCGCGAGCTCACCCCCATCGCCGGGTGCACCGGGTGTCACGAGCCGCCCACCGGCGACATCGTGGTGGGGTCGGTCCGGTTCAACCACGGGGATGTCGTGCGCCGGGGAGTCGCCTGCCAGAAGTGCCACCTGAACGTCGTGGACGGGGACGGCGAGGCCCCGGCCGAGCGCTGCTTGACGTGTCACAACCGGGCGGAGCAGCTCCGGCGCTACGCCGAGGCCCGACTCCTCCACGATGTCCACGTCACCCGGCGCTCGATCGAGTGCACGCGCTGCCACACCCAGATCGAGCACAAGCTGCCGCCGCCGATCGGGATCCCGCGGGCCGCGCGCCAGCGGGAGGGCCTCCTGGTGGCCGCCCAGCAACGCCCATGAAGCGGGCGGCGTTCGTCCTCGCCCTCCTGGGGCTCGCCCTCGGGGGGACCGGCGGGGCGTCTGCGCAGGGAGCGAAGGCCCCGCCGTCCGCGACCCCGCGGCCCGGCGAGCCCCGGCCGACGGCACCGCCGCATCGCACGGGCGAGCTCGACTGCCGCGGCTGTCACCAGGGAAAGCACCAGGGCGTGCTCCGCATGTATCTCGGTCTGGGCGGGCGCGGCACCCCGATGATCCCCAGTCACATGTT
>CAZDYT010000642.1:0-2834 GCA_964509395.1 uncultured bacterium | reverse complement strand
CCCGGCACCGGCCTTCTGGCGCACGTCGTGGTCAGCAAGTACAACGACCACCTCCGGTACTCCCCCGGAATCCTGTGTCCGGCGGTCGTTACGCCGGTCAGGCCGAAGGTCACGCGTTGCACCGGGCGCACCTGCGCCCGGCGGATGAGTTTGGGTAGTTCCTACCTGCCGTGAGGGGCTGGGCTGGGGCTGTGCCGAAGGCGGTTGGCGGCGGCGTTGACGGCGAAACATGTCCAGATCAGCCGACGGGAGAGGCAAGCGAGCTTCTGGCGCTCAGGTTTCATCGCATCGACCGCGGAGAGAGCCTGCATCGCCTGTTCGATGAGCCGCTGAGCCTCATCGATCGAGTCCAGAGCGATCCTGACGCGGATCGCGGCCGCGGCCTGCCGTTCGCGGTCGGAAGTCATGCCCGGCATAGTCGAGGTTCCGCTTGCCCGGGACCGCATCGCTCTCGCGCCCCCGCAAGACCGCTGGTCGCTCATCAGCTCTGGCTCTCGAACCGCGTGACGAACATGGCGTTGAGCTGGGGCAGGGCGCTGGAGATCGCGGCGGCCAGACGGCTCCAGCGACCGTTCTCGAGCCGCTCGATGGCGATGCCGAGCCTGGCCTTGAGGTTGTCGGCGCTGCTGAAGTAGCCACCGTTGTTGCGGCGCATGATCTCGAGCTGTCCGTTGACGGCCTCCACCGCGTTGGTGGTCGAGAAGGTGCGGCGCACCGGCTCGGGGTAGCGGAGGAAGGCCAGGTAGTGCTCGCGCTTCTTGCGCAGTTCGGCAATGAAGGTTGGCGAGTCCTTCTCGCAGGCCTGACAGAGCTGCTCCCACTGCCCGGCGGCCAGCTCGGGGTCGTAGCAGGCCTTGATGGTCCGCAGACGGCTGTTGAACTCAGCCGCGCCGGCCTTGCCCAGGTGGGTCTTCGCGTTTCGTTGGGCATGCACGATACACAGCTGAACGTCGGCTTGTACGAACAGGCCCTTGGTTAGCGCGAGCAGGCCGGGGAAGTCGTCCTGGACGACGATGAGCACGTTGCGCAGCCCCCGCTCGATCAGGGAGCGCTGGAGGGTCTTCCAGCCGTCGGGGGACTCACGTCCCGGCAAGACCTGGCAGGCGAGGACTCGCTTTTTCCCATCGCGCCTCAGGCCGACCGCCAGGTAGACGCAGGAGGGTCGGAGGCGATCGCCTTCGCGGACCTCGACGTACTTGCCATCGATGAACAGGGCGAGCAGCTCGGTGTCGAGGGGCCTGGTGTTGCGCAGCTCGAACTCCTCGATGAAGTGTCGGGCGACACTGTCGATGGCCTCGTCGGAGATGGCCAGACCCATGCCGTGCAGGGCCTGCCGCGCTGCGCCCATCGAACGGCTGGCAGCGACGAGCTGGACAAGCAAGTCGCGGGCGGCATCGCCGTAGCCGCGCTGGTAGGGCGGTGGTAGCTGCGAGGGACGGAAGTCGCCGGTGCGGGTGCGCGGGACGTCGACATCGACGGGCAAGCTGCCGACGTTGACCATCCGATCGTAGGTCCCGTTGCCCTTGTCGCCCGCGGTCTGCTCCAGATGGCTGCGGCGCTCGGCATGGAAGAGGCAGCTCAACAGCACACTGAGCAGCTCCCGAGTGCCGAGTTGGTCCAGGCCGCCGGCGGCCAACGCGCGGTCGACTTGCTGCTGCAGATCGGCCGGTGGATCGTTGGGCTTGGGCTTCACCGGGTCCTCCGCGACAAGCGCCGGGCATCGCCCGTCTGGAAGGGATCGTCGGCGGAGCCAGCCGGCTCGTTCCCGTACAGCTCCAGATGGCGGAGTCGGGCGAGCTTGAGCTCGGCCAGGGGACGCAGCTTGCCGAGCAGGTAGCCCAAGTACTCGAGGTCGGGTGCACACGGGTTGTCGAGGACCTCGGCGACGGCGCCCTGGAAGTAGTAAAGCGATCTCACCTGAGGCAGCGGAGCGAGCCCGCTCCCGCGCAGTGCGCGTCGAGCGCCGGCCAGCAGCAGTGCGGCCTCCACCACGAGCAGCGCGACGCCGCGCTCGAACCAGGTCGTGGCCAGTCGGCGATCGTACCGGCTGGTGCGGACGGGCGTGTCGGGAAGCCACACGTAGCGCGCGAGCACGCCGCGCACGAAACGCCGCTCCGGAGTATCGCGATCGCTTCGGGCGGCCGGTAGGGTCGTCTGGATCGCGGTCGACAAAGAAGCCAGGGCGCTTGCAGATGATGCAGAGGGGAGTGGCCGCAGGGGCTGGTCGCGCAGCCGGCCGTCGGCGATCGCGCCCAGGGCGGTTCGTGGTGTCCTCGTTGAGTCCTGCATCGCCTTCCTCCTCCCTCGGGCCGTGCTTGGCGGAGTCCGAGGAGCGGGGCAGGCTAGCCTCCGGCGGCGCTTGGGGTCGAGAAGCTGCGTCCGTTACGCGAGAACGCCTCCGCTCGCGGAAGCGGCGCTGACGCTCGGCGTTCGTCCTGTCCGGATACCCCCGCTTTCGTTCACGCTCCCGCTTCAGACGGCAGGTGTCCGAGCAGTAGCGCTGGCCGCGAAAGCACTGCTCGCACAGCCCGAACAGCGCCCGGCACTGGTACCAGCGGCAGATGCGCCGAAACAGCGGGAGAGGCCTGTCCTCCTCGGTCTCCATCGCCCCATGGGCGCGAGTGGACCGGGAAGCGACGTCATGAGACCCTTGTTCGGGTCTGCGAAGACCTGAGCCTCTCTACACGCCGAGGTTCGGGCCCCGACCATCTCCTTGGTCGGGGCCCTTTCACAGGATTTCCGCAGTCCCCTGCGCCGCGGTCCCCCCGGTCCCCCCTACACGCCTTCGGCGTGGAGTATGGCGGTCCTCGTCCCCTTCGGGGAAGGGTGGCCCC
>CAZDYT010000641.1:0-2834 GCA_964509395.1 uncultured bacterium | reverse complement strand
GTGGGGCCGGGCGGTTGCGGCCGGGCCGGCCCCGGGGGCCAGGTGACAGGCGACTCGGTGGCCCGGGGAGAGCTCTCGGAGCGCCGGCACCTCCGTGCGGCAGCGCGCCTCGACGAACGGGCAGCGCGGGTGGAACCGGCATCCGGCGGGGATCTCGATCGGGCTCGGCGGCTCCCCGGCGAGCGCCGGGGGCCGCCACGCGGTCGCAGGATCGGGCACGGGCACCGAGCCGTGGAGGATCTGGGTGTAGGGGTGGAGCGGCTGCTCGAAGAGCGACGCGGTCGATGCCTCCTCGACGATCTGACCCAGGTACATCACCGCGACCCGGTCCGCGATCTGGCGCACGACCGCGAGGTCGTGGGAGATGAAGAGGTAGGCGACGTGGAACTCGGCCTGCAGCTCCCGGAGGAGGCCGAGGACCCGGAGCTTCACGCTCACATCCAGTCCCGAGGTGATCTCGTCCGCGACCACCAGGTCCGGTCGGAGCGCCAGCGCGCGGGCGATGGCGATCCGCTGCCGCTGCCCGCCCGAGAACTCGTGCGGGTAGCGCCGGGCCGCATCCGGGGGCAGGCCCACGCGGTCCAGGAGGTGCATGAGGATGCGCTCGTGATCGCCCGGGGCGCGGTGTACCCCCAGGGGCTGGCGGATGATCTGCCGGACCGACTTGCGGGGGTTGAGCGAGGCGTAGGGGTTCTGGAACACGATCTGGATCCGTCGCCGCAGCGGGCGGAATGCCGCCTGGGGCAGCCGCGTGACGTCGTGGCCGTCCAGGAGGATGCGGCCCGACGTCGGCTCGACCAGGCGGAGGATCGTCCGGCCGAAGGTCGTCTTGCCCGAGCCCGACTCGCCGACGAGCCCGAGGGTCTCCTGGCGTCCGATGGCGAGGCTCACCCCGTCCACGGCCCGAAGCCACCGGGCGCGGCCGAACCACCCGCCCAGACGATAGTGGGTCTTGAGGTCCTGGACCTCGAGGAGCGTCCCGGTCGGCGTCACGGGCTCTCGCCGTAGAGATGGCACGCGACCAGGTGATCCGGCCCGACCGGGTCGAGCGGCGGCATCAGCTTGTCGCAGATCCCCATGCGCTTCGGACAGCGGTCCCGGAACGGGCAGGCGCGCGGCGGCCCGCCGAGCATGGGCATCAATCCCTCCAGCGTGGCGGGCGCCTCGGCGCGGCGGTCCGCGCGCGGCGTCTGGGCGAGGAGCGCCTGCGTGTAGGGGTGCCCCGGCGCGGCAAAGAGCGCGGGCGTCGGGGCCAGCTCGACGAGGCAGCCCGCGTACATGATCGCGACCGTATGGGCGACGTGGGCGACGACCCCGAGGTCGTGGGTCACGAAGAGCGTGGCGACCCCGCGCTCCGCCCGGAGGCCGTCGAGGATCCGGAGGATCTGCGCCTGCGTCGTGACGTCGAGCGCCGTCGTCGGCTCGTCCGCGATGACGAGGCTCGGCTCGCACGAGAACGCCATCGCGAGCAGGACGCGCTGCCGCATCCCCCCGGAAAGCTCGTGAGGGTAGCGCTGGAGCAGGCCGCCGGGATCGGGGATCCCCATGCGGCCGAGCAGCCGCGCGATCTCTGCCTCAGCCGCGGGCCGCGACAGACCGCGGTGGAAGCGGAGCGCATCGGTCGCCTGGAGTCCCACCCGGAACGTGGGGTTGAGCGCGGAGAGAGGATCCTGGGGAATGAGCGCGATCTCCGCGCCCCGGAGGTCCCGTATCGCCGCCTCCGGCAGCGACAGGAGGTCCCGGTCCTTGAAGCGGATCGTTCCGGCTTCGACGCGTCCGGACTCCGGGAGGAGGCGCACGATCGCCCGGCCGACGGTGGATTTCCCCGCCCCCGACTCGCCGACGAGCCCGAGCACCTCGCCGGGCCGGAGCGTGAGGTCCACGGCCCACGTCGCGAGGCGCGAGCCGTAGGACACCGTCAGCCCCCGGATCTCCAGGAGCGCCTCCGTCACTCGAGCACCCTTCCGCCTCTCACGCGCTGCCTCCTCGCCTCAGGCCGTCGCCCGCAGGCGGGGGTCGAGGCGCTCGCGGAGCCCTTCGCCGAGCAGGTTGAAGCCGACCACCGCCAGGACGAGGGCGAGCATCGGCAGCCCCATTCCCCACCAGCCCACCATCAGGTAGCCGCGCCCTTCCGCGATCATCGCGCCCCAGGATGGCACCGACGCCTGGACCCCGAGGCCGACGAAGGAGAGGAGCGCCTCGACGCCGACCGCGATCGCCATCTCGAGCGAGGCCAGCACGATGATGAGCGGGACCAGGTTCGGGAGCAACTCCTCCCCCATGACGCGCAGCGGGCCGAGCCCGATCGCCCGCGCCGCCTCGACAAACTCGCGCTCGCGAAGGGCGAGGACCTCTCCGCGGATCACCCGCGCGAACCGGGTCCAGTCCACGATGACGATGGCCAGGATGACCTTCCAGAGCCCGAGGCCGAGGACCGCCATCAGGGCGATCGCCAGGAGGACCGCCGGGATGGACATCCAGACGTCCACGACGCGCATGAGGATCGTGTCCACGCGGCCACGCCAGTAGCCCGCCACGAGCGCGATGGGCACGCCGACGAGCGCCGAGATCACGGCGCTCGCCACCGCCACGATAAGCGCGACGCGGGCGCCCGACAGGAGCCGCGAGAGGACGTCACGCCCGAGGCTGTCGGTGCCCAGGGGATGGGTCCAGGCGCCACCCCCCCACACGGGCGCCTGGCGGATCGCCGAGAGGTCCTGGCGGTTCGGGTCGTGAGGCGCGAGCGCGGGTCCCGCGAGCGCCAGGGCGACCAGGACCAGGGCGATGAGGCCCCCCGCGACGAGCTTCCCGCTCATGCGGCCAACCGGACGCGG
>CAZDYT010000640.1:0-2843 GCA_964509395.1 uncultured bacterium | reverse complement strand
CGCCGCCGTGGTGGCCGCGGCCGGGTGCCCTTTGGGACCCCGTGGGCCCCGTCGGCCTGCGGTCCATGGCCTGCGTCGGGGCGGCCGTGCTACCCTCTCCGCCGGTTGTCATGGTGCCGGTCGAGGACCTCGTGACGGAGCGGATCGCACGGCTCGACCCCCGGGCCCGACGCGCGCTCTTCCAGGCCGTCGAGGCGGCCGAGGCGGCCGTGGCGCTCTTCCACCGGCACCGCGCCGGGGCCCCGCCCGTGCCGCACCCGATCGCGCTCACGCCCTTCATCGTGCCCCGCGGTCTCCTCCCGACCCTCGAGCGGCTCGCGGAGTGCGTTCATCGCCTCCAGGCCCGCGCGCCCGGGCTCTACCGCGCGGGCGCACCCGGCTTTCGCGCGCTCTGCCCGCTCGCCGAGACGACCGCGCGGTGGCTCGAGGGAGACGACGGCGCGCCGGCCCCGTGGGCCCTGATGATCCGGCCGGACGTGGGCCTCGGCGCGGGCCGCGGCCGCCGGCGGCCCCGGCCGATCCTGTTCGAGACCAACGCCACGGCGCTGGCCGGGCTTTACAACCACGCGGCCGGCGTGGCGATCCTCAAGCACGAGGTGTTCCCGCGCCTGCTCTCGGCGGCCGAGCGCCGGCGGCTCGCCGACCCGCCCGATCTCCTGGCCCTGACGGTCCGGTGGGTCCTGCGGGCGGCGCGCCGCCTCGGCCTCGCGCCCCCGCTGGGCCTCGCCTTCCTCGAGGACGCCGCCCCGGTGGCGGGCTACAGTGAGATCCCGCGCCTCATGCGCGCGTTCGAGGCGCGCGGGGTCCGGACCGCCCACGGGACGGCGGCGGAGCTCCGCCTGGCCCGCGGCGAGGTCTACCTGCGGGACGTCCGGGTGGACCTGGCCTATCGGGATCTCGCCTACGAAGACCTGGGCGTGCCGCCGACGCGCGGCCGGCGGCTCCTGGGCCTCCGCACGCTGCTTGCGCGGAACGCGGTCCTCCCCGGCTTCGCCGGCGAGTTCGGACACAAGGGCCTGCTGGAGTGCCTCACCCGACCCGAGTACGCGCGGTTCTTCACCGCCGCCGAACGCCGCCTGCTCGCGGTCTCTGTCCCGTGGACGCGTGTCCTCTCGGCGCGGTCCGCCGAGGGGCCGGATGGGCGCCGCGTCGATCTCCCCGAGTACGCCCGCCGTCACCGGACCGCTCTCCTGATCAAGCCGAACGTGGGCTCGAGCGGCGAGGGCATCCTGCTGGGGCGCGAGACCTCGGCCGCGCGCTGGGAGGCCCGGATCGCGCGGGCGCTCCGCGAGCCGGGGGTGTGGGTGGTGCAGGCGCGCCGGCCAGGAAGCCGACGGCGAATGGTCTACCTCCGGGACGGCGTCGCCCACACCGGCCCCTGCTACTTCTCGCTCGGCCTCTTCTACGCGCCGGGGGACCTCGGCCTCCACTGTCGGGTGAGCCGCGCGCCGATCGTCAACGTCGCGCGTGGGGGCGCGCTGGCCTGCGCCTTCCCGGGGGGGTGAGCGGTGGCGCGGGGGCACGACCCCGGCCAGGGTCTGTCCGAGCCGGGGCCGTGCCGGCTGCTCAGCGACCCAACGGATTCTCCGTGACTCAATATCGGCTATCCCGATCCCCTCGATTCTCCTATTGCGGAAGGCCCGAGAGTTGGGTCATGATCACAGGCGACCACTCTCACTGTGGAAAGGGGGCGGGACAATGGAGTTGGTGCTCGAGGTCGTCGACACCGTCGAGGTCGTCCCCACGTGACACAACTAGTCCAGCTCCTCGGCTGAGGAGCCTCCGAACGGCCCCGGGTGGCGATCGCCGCCCGGGGCCGTATCATGTAGGCCGATGCCCATCTCGGTCGGCGCGTTCTACAATCCGCATCTCGCTCAGGCGACGCTCGACTGCCAGGGCCTGATCGAGCATCTCGCCATGGCGGATCCTCCGCGCCCCGACGATCCGCACTTCCCGGCGATCCGGGAGCGATTCGTGCTGCTGCTGCACGACTTCCTGGGGCAGCTCAGCGAGCCGTTGGGAGCGGTGGCGCTGGACCGCGCCCGCCGCCTGGCCGCGCTCTACAAGACACCGTGGGCGGCCGAGCACCTCCAGCGCGTCCACACGACGAGCGGCGACGCGTTCCTGGACTATGTGTTCCCGCCGCTCTACACGGAGGACCTCCTCCGGGACTACATCGCCAACGCGCGCGCGCTCCGCGACGCCCTCGCCCTGCCGCTGGTGCTGGAGCCGATCCCGACGTACCTGAGCCTCCCCGTGCCGCAGCTCGGGGAGATCGAGTTCGTCCATCGCTTTTACGCGGAGAGCGGCTGCGGGATGCTGCTCGACGTCTCGCACGCCTGGCTGTCCGCGCACTACGCCGGCGTCCCGTCCCGCGAGTTCGTCGCCGCGCTCCCGCTCGAGCGGGTCGTGGAGCTGCACGTGGCCGGCGTCGAGCCGGACCGTGACCTCGGGGGCCCGTGGATCGGGGCGGCCGTGCCCGATGCGGAGATTCTCGATCTCGCGCTCCTCGCCGCCGAGCGCGCGCCCGCCCTCCGCGCGGTGACCTTCGACGCCTTCTCGAGCGCGCTGGCGGCGGAGACGCTCCGGGGCGGCGTGATGGCGATCCGCCGCGCCTTCGGGCTCCCCGCGTGACCACGCGAGGGCCGCGCGGGCGACGAGGGTCTGACGGGGTCGGCGTGACGGGGCGGGCCCTCCACGATGCGCTGCTGCGCGCCCTGACCAGCGCCGAGCTGCGCGGGCGCCTCGGCGCGGCCGATGATGGGCGCCTCGGCGCGCGGCTGGGCCCCGAGGAGGCGGCCGTGCTGCGGGCCGCCGACCGTGACCGCCTCGACCGGCTCGCG
>CAZDYT010000639.1:0-2844 GCA_964509395.1 uncultured bacterium | reverse complement strand
GGCTTCCTGGAGGCGCTGAAGAAGCTCCTCGGCGGCTGAGGTCCGGCCGGCCAGTAATTCCGGGGCCTTCCACGCGCCGAGCGGCCGCTGGAGGCGCAAGAGCTGACAGCACATCTCCGGAACTGCTCAGGTCGCGCGCGGGTGTCGGCGGAGCTCAGCGCTCGTGTTGTCTCGGGGGATGGTTCCTTCCAGATTACCCTCCCGAGGATTCGCCGTGACTCGGTTCGCCGCGGATCAGGGCGGGGACGCCTCCCGGCTACCGTTGCGCGGACGGGCCGACCCGCCTGAGGGTCCCGCCGGTCGGGTTGTAGACGAAGACGCCCTCGTCGGATTCGAACTTGACGACTGCGCGTCCCTGACTGTCCTTGCCGACCGCGAAATTCTGGACGTAGTCGTAATAGCTCGCCGGGACGTACAGCACGGCGTACTCATGGGAGTGCGGTCGGTAGACATACACCGGTCCCTTGAGGTATGAGACCAGGACCTGCCTTTCGACGGAGACCTCGGCGGCGACCGAGGCGGCCTGAGGCAAATCGGCTCGGTCCCCGAAGTACCACCGGATCTTGACGGGACCGGCGAACGTCGGGTCTTCTCGCCACGAGCTGTTCTCCTCCTCCCAGGCGATTTCGGGGTGCTGAACGGTCGGGACGGACCAGCGTTCCTGGATCTTTTGCCTCAGGCCCACCTCCAGCGCGGAGGAGCCCCAGCGATCCGTCTCTGTTCCCCGGTGGTCGTCTGCCGCACCGCCGAAATAGTACACGGGTCGCAGCCCGGTGGTGCTGCCGAAGAGATCGACATCTGCCTTGAGTTCACGGAGCGTGGCGAGATCCCAGACGACGACGTGCTTTCTCTGGACCGCGCCCGTGGCACCCGAGTAGCTGAAGTCATGGGCTTCGATCCACACGACGGGAGCCGCCTTGATGTCTAGGATCGTCGCCGCCTCGACGGCCACTCCCGAGGCGGACTCGGCTCTCGCCTCATAGCGCCGCACGACCACCCAGCTGCGAGTCTGGTACCGCAGTAACATTACCGAGTCGCGAGTGAGGAGCCCCTGGTCTTGGTCGGTCCGGGTCACCTGCGTCCACAGAAGGCACGCCGTGTCCCGACCGATCGGCCGGCATTCCACTCGTCTGAAATGGGCCGGGTCAATCGGTTGCCCGACGGACGCCGTGGCGCTTGCAATGAGGGCTTCGAAAGGTCGGGGTTGACGAGGCCAAGGCTGCCAGATCAGGGCAGCGGCGCCGAGCACCACCACCCCGATCGCTACGACACGCGTCCAGCGGCCCGGTTTCGGCGCTCGGTGGACAGGGTCTGGTCTCCGTGTGTCAGCCTCACCCATGGCGGCGCCTCGCTCTCGTGAGGGGCGACCCGCACGCGGGGCCTCGTTGCCTCTCCACGTTCGGCACGGATCGCGCGGTCTGGCTGCAGTCCCTGGAGAAAGCGCTTCGCGTCGCCGCTCCCGCGTCGACCCGTTCCGGCTGCGCCACGCTCAGCGCCGGCCCGCGCTCTAGGCTCGACGGACGCAGCGGTTGCCCTATCGCTTCGGCGTCGCTATCGCAGGGGCACCCGCGCCCAGACCCTAACGCGTCCGCGGGTTCGCCGCAAGCCTCCCTCTTCGATTTCGGCACTCGACCGGGGCGCAGCATGCCGAGATGCCCGGCCGGGACATCCCTTCGGGGGCGGGGGCCCGCAGTATGATGCCCGTCCGGCAGGATCCGGGCCGGAAGCGCTTCCGTGGTCCCCCGGAGGCCTGGTGGCGGCGTGAGGGAGTCCTCGTGTTCGCTCACACGATGGCCGCGTGGACGACCCGGCCGTCGAAGACGAGGGCAGCTCCCCAGTGGCCCGGCACCCGGTACTCGAGGAGGTGGCCGACGCCAACGTTCTCGCGCGTGGCCCCTCCCGCGTTGCCCGCGGCCTGCAGCAGCGCCTCGACGCGTCCTCGTAGTCCCCCCTCGGTGGCATCGGCCGGGCGCAGCTGGCGGTAGCCGTCCAAGGCATGGGCGTGCAAGAGCTTCGGCCATTCCCGGGCGAACAGGTCGGGGTCAAAGAACAGGTCGAGCCCCACCAGGGTCTGAGCGGCGAAGACGGCAGCACCCAGCGCGCCGGGCGCCAGCGGCCCATCCAGTCGCCGCTTGATCTCCTCGAGGTGCGCCCTCACCTCCGGCTTGTCGTAGATCGCCTGGTAATCTCGCGTCGCCGAGGGGGCCGCGGCGCTGCGGGCATAGCGATCCACCTCAGCCCAGACTCGTTGCTGGCTCGCTTTTCTCAGTACTTGGGACCGGAGTCCGGGGGCGGCGAAGCTACCCCTCGCCTCGAACTCCTTCGTCCGCCCGGCCCACCGCGCTTGCTCGACACAGTAGACGCCCAGGGGGCGAGGGCCGCTCTGCGGCGGGAGGAGGATGTCTTCCATCAGCACCCGGTTCTGCTTGCCGCCTACCAGGATTTCGCCTGCGAGAAGCAGTACGTGGGATTTGCCGCGGTTATCCACGATGAGCTCGGGCACCGTCGCCTGGTCGCGTTCCACGATCACGACGTCACCGCGGGCCCGCGCCTCCTCCAGCGTCGTGACCGTCAGGGGTGGCGCGGAGGGTCCAGAGAGCCAGAATACCTGCAACGGGTCGTGGCCGCTCCCCGGCCCGACACGGACGCTGGCCACGAAGCGCTGGAAGTCCAGCGCCGGCTCCTCGGGTCCTCCGCTCAAGACGCGGATCTGACTGGCTTGTGCCGCCCGCCTGTGCGCCAACGCTGTGCCCGTCACGCCGAGTCCCATCCATCGCACGAACTCTCGCCGACTCGTCCGCATCGCCGTGCCTCCTCCCCGCCGGCCCCCGCACGAACGGGCGG
>CAZDYT010000638.1:0-2845 GCA_964509395.1 uncultured bacterium | reverse complement strand
TCCGCTCGGCGAGGAGGCCGAGCAGGAGCGGCCGCGTCATGGCGCAGCTCCGCTCCCGGGCGGTCACGAGGAGCTCCCGGATCTGGTCGAGGGCGAGGCCGAGGGCCTTGGCGTGCCGGATGAACTCGAGGCGGTGGAGGTCCGCCTCCGTGTAGAGGCGGTAGCCCCCGGGACTCCGGCCGGCCGCCGGGAGCAGCCCCCGGCGCTCGTAAAACCGGAGCGCCTTGATCGTGAAGCCTGACCGCCGGGCGACCTCCCCGATCGCCAGCGATCCGGCCGTCGGGACCGGGTCGGCGCTACGGCCGGCTGATCCGGAGGCCACAGCCGCACCCGCAGCGGCCGTCTCCGCACTCCGACGGGGAATGCACCAGGGGGAGCGGCGGCAGCCGCCGTTCCGGCGCCTTTACCTTCGGGGTCTCGCGGGCGACCGGGCTCTGTTTCGTCATGCCTCAGGCTCCTTCCCGGGTGGCGTCTCCGTCAGGACCACCCTCGAGGCCACGCTAGACCCTCCCCTTGAGGGGAGAGTCAAGGGGCGTTAGGGCCGGCCCGGCGTGACGGTCCGCACCTTGGCCTGAAAGCCGAGCTGGTTGATCGCCGCGGCCAGCTTGTCGGCCGAGATCTTCGTGTCCTCGAACTCGACGCGCGCTTGGGCCTTTTCCAGGCTCACCTCCGCCCGCTTCACCCCCGGCAGCCTCTCCAAGGCTGGGAGCAAGGCTTCGGCGAGCTCGCCTTGAGCATTTGCCGGGCCTACGACCCACTCTACCACGCACGGCTGGCCGGATGCTCGCGCCTGGCCCAGTGTCGGCATCGGTTCCAGATCGGCTGTTGCCCGCACTCCGGTGCGCGGCCCTCGAGACGGCTGGCTGATGGGTGCAGGAACTCGCCCTCATCCCCCCGGACGTCGTAACCTCGCGTCGGCAGAAGCTCGACACTCGGACTGCAGGCCGGCCACGACTTCGCCGACGAGACGGTCGGCGCCACCCGCTTCGCCGCGAACCCGAGTCCGAAGTGTCCCCACGAACATGGCGCGCCCGCGGGGTCGGCGGGTGCCGGCCTCCGGTATCTGGACATCACCCCGGCCCGGCCATTGCCATGCGTCCGCGAGTAGGGCACCGTCGCAGCTCCTCGGGCAGGCCCGACCTCCCACACTGCAAGCTCGGTGGATCTGGCTCATGACGAGCGCCTCGGCTATGCCCGAAACTATGCCCGGCAGGGCCTGTAGCCGGCCCTACCCTGACCCCCGCCAGCCAAGGCCTGAAACAAAAACCCCTCGGTAATCGTGAACTTAACCGAGGGGTTCTGATTCGCCGGCCAGGCTTGTAAGGGCTTCGCTCTCCCGGACTGAGCTATCCGCCCCGCCGCGACGCCGCCCGGTATACGCGGCGCCATGCGGCACCGTCAACACGGTGCGCTCATTCGTGGTGGCCTCCCGCGCACAGAACCGCACCGATTCGCCGAAGCGCGGAGCGATGATCCGCCGCTGGTCGCCGCGCCGTGGCCGCCTATCCGCACGGCGGGCGATTGCCGCGCTCCCGCGACCGCTGCGCGAAGGCCTTACGGGTCGGGCGGCACCCCGCGCGAGCCGCCACCGGGCGCGCTCATGAGCGACGCCTGCTGGACGTGGTTCCGGAAGCCGATCGGATCCCGCACCCGGCGGAAGACCTCCCTGGCGCCGCCCGTCCCGGTCACCGTCAGGTCACCGTAGTTGAGGAGGCGCCCCAGGAGCCCCTGCGTCACGCCGATGGACTCGACCTTCGAGAGCAGGAGTTCCGTCGTGTACCGCGCGATGAGGCCGACTTTGAAGATGAGGCGTGTCGTGGTGACGGCGAACTCCGAGGTCATCAGCTCGATGTAGTGGACGAAGCCCCACACCGCCCCGGTCGCGACCACCACCACGCCGGCGTACCAGAGCCACGGCGGTTCCACGATCCGCCACAGTGCCGCGGTGAGGACAACCCCCGCGAACACGAGCAACGCCGGCTTCAGGAAGAGGATCCAGTGAAGCCGCGTCTTGTAGAGGACCTGCTCGTTCGACAAGAGGTGCCGCTCGACGTAGCCCACGCGTTTCCCCTCCCCGCCCGTCGGCGTCCGCCGCCGGGGCGACTCCCGCCAGGATAGCGAACGGGCGAGTGCACAGTAAACTGTGCACCCTGCACAGTCCACTGTGCAGTTCTGGGGACGCCCACCCCGAAGCCTCTCGCCGGGTAAGGGCTCATGACATCGGGCGGTTCGGCCCGGTAGCGCTCCGCCGCGTGCATGGCATCGTCCTTGCTCTGCCCTTCCGTACCGGAGGTCGCCGGGTCGGCGCGTGTGCCGGGTTCGATACGCGGGAGGGCGCGTCATGCTGAGCACGGAATCCACCTCCGCCTCCCCACCCAGCCCGATCCCCGCTCGTCACGGACTGAAGGCCCTGCTGGCGGGCGTCGGGATGCTCGCCGGCGTCGCGGTGTCGGGCGCCGCCCAGGCACAGGAAGCGGCCGAGATCGTGTATCAATCTGCCGTCCTCGAGCGCACGACCGGCCAGCCCGACGTCCACCGCGCGACGTTTGAGCCCTGTGATCCGGCAGGCCGCTTCCGGCTGATCCTCGACAACGGCGTGGTGGGGTGCCGGCGCGTCTCGAGCGGGACGGTGTGGCTGAACGGGACGCCGGTCATTCTCCCACAGGACCTCAACCAGCAGGTAACCCAGGTCGTGCGACCCGTCGCACTCAGCCCCACGAACACGCTCGAGGTCCGCCTTGCGGGGGGCCCGGGAGGTCGCGTTCGCATCACGGTGGACGGCTACATGGTCTGCCTCCGCGTCCGGATCACCGCGCCGCTGTCGGGGAGCGTGCTGCGCGAGCCC
>CAZDYT010000637.1:0-2846 GCA_964509395.1 uncultured bacterium | reverse complement strand
GACACGGCCGGGGCAGCCATGGGCGGTCGCGTCATCGTCCGGGCTCGCTCGCCGTGACGGGCCGGTTGCCGAGCCGCGCCGCGACCGCGGCCACGCGAGCGGGCGCCTCGGGGGCGCGCGCCTCCCTCGCCAGCGCCCGCGCGATGCGGAGGCACTGCTCGGCGACCTCGCGGTCGCCCAGCCCCGCGAACGCTTCGGCAGCGCGGAGGAAGCCCTCGACCGAGCGGTGCTGGCGCGCGCGGAAGAGCGCCGCGAGATAGAGATTGCGGGCCCCCGCGGCGGCGACTTGGCGGAGGCCCGAGAGCTGCCCGATGCGGAGAGACGCGTGGCCGACCTCGAGCAGTCCCTCCCACTGCCAGCTTCCGAGCGCCGACACGTACGCGTCATGCCACGCGCCCTCGGCGGCGCTGACGTCCCTCCGGGCCAGCGCCTCGTCCACGGCGCGGATGTGGCGGGCCCACGCGCGCTCGCGGGAGCCTTCCAGCTCGCCGGCCTGACCCGGCCGGGGGACCGCGAGCCCGAGGACTGCCGCCGCCGCTGTGGTGGCGATCGATGTTCCCTGCCGCATGCCGTGCCTCCTCGCCCTGTGGCGTTGACTCCGGTCGCGAGAGAGGCAACCCGGGTGCCATGGGCGAGGCGAGGGAAAACAGGGAGTTAGGCCTCACGGCGGGCTCGGAATGCCGGAAATTCGGCAGCTTTCGGCGGCCCGGCGGGGTCCGGGGGAGCGTGAGGAGCTCGCGGCGCGCTACGGACGGTGACGGCGCGGCGCCGGCATCAGGATTGTGGGTTCCCGGAAATCCTTCTCTTCTCGAGGTGTCGATCGGCCGGCCGGGAGTGCGGGACGCCGTGGGGTCGTTCCAGGTAGAAGGTCGCCTTCCGCCTGCAGGGGCTAGGCCGGGGCTAGGCCTGGAGACCGGCATGAGCAGAGCGAGCAATCCCAACCAGTGAGCCACGCCCTGGGTGTACGCTTCCTCGCGTGTGGGACCGGCCCACTACATGATCTGTCGGTCGCGCTCGAAGAGGAGGATCCTCTCGTGTCGCGCGACCTTCAGCATGTCTGGCGTAAATCCTGATCTGCTGAAAAGAGCGAACGCCTCGCGACGTCCCTTGCGTCCCCACTGCACGTGGGTGGCCTTGGCCGTGAGATCTTCGAGGATGTTGGTGCCAATAGGTCTCGAACTCCACTTGACCTCTCCGAAGAGGATCCCATTTGCCTCCTCGTTGATACCGACCACGTCGATTTCATCCTGATGATCCCACCAGCGACCGGCCCGCTGGAGGGGGAAAGGCAGCGTTTTGCATTTGCGGACCAGTTCCCGCGCAATGCGCTCATAAGCTCGACTCAGAAGATGGGGGAGAACCTGACGAAAACGCTGCAGGGCGGGTCCTGTTTCACCCAGGGCCAGGTCGCTGACGAAGGGGTACACGCACTCAAACCAGGATGTGATGAAGGGATCTTGGATACCGTAGAGTGATCGCTTGGATCGTTGCGGGGCCTTCTCCGTAACCGGCACCTCACGGAGGATCAGGCGCAGGTCCTCAAGGACGTGAAGGTACTTGTGCAGCACATTTTTGGGCATACCGGTGTCATTGGTAATCTCGCCGAACTTCCGCTTGCCCTGGCCGACCGCCCGGAGAATGGCCAGATAGTTCCTCGGCTCGCGAAGCTCCTCCCTTAGGAGAAAATCGACCTCACGGAAAAGAAATCCCCCTGGCGTGAGGATCTTCTCTCGAACGTTCTCCTCCAAATTGGCCTTCGGATCGAACTGGCGCAAATAACCCGGCATCCCCCCCAGCATCGCGTAGACCTCGACGCACTTCTCGAATGACCAGTGCTTCGGGAGGAACTGGCGAACGCCGGAGAAATCGAGCGGCTGTATCAGGAGATCCCCGGAGCGACGCCCATAGAGCGGAGCACGCTGGGCCAGGGCCTCTGACTCCATCATTGCCATCGAGGACCCGCATAGGATCAGGCAAATTGGCAGCCGGCTCAACGTCTCGTCCCATCCCTTCTGGAACAGGGAGGAGGTGGCCGGGTTGTTTTCAACCAAGTAGGGACACTCGTCGATCACGAGGGCAAGACCATGGGAGGCACCCTTAGCCCTCTTTGCGGACAGCTTTGCCTTGAGGTATTCAAAGGCCTCAAGCCAGTCGTCGAACCCCTTACGCCCGATGAAAGCATCGTCAAAATGCGCCCCGAGGCGGGTGGCGACCTCCTTGAGCTGGTCCCGGTCGGGGCGCCGATCGGCCAGAAGATAGACGGCGGGCTTGTTTCGAATGAATTGCTTCAGTAGCTCCGTCTTCCCCACGCGGCGCTTGCCATAGACGATGAGCAGCTGGGGATCCCGAGCGCCCCAGCGCTCCTCGAGCCACCTTAGCTCCGCCTCACGGTCGATGAACTTCATAGCCCTAAAAGTCTACTCCTGAGTAGTATACTCTAGAGTAGACTCTTTGACACTTCAGGCCGTCGCGGTGCGGGGGCGGGGGAGGGAGGGCGGTCTCGATCTTCCCGCCGCACGTTTCTGTGGCCAGAGCTTCAGTTTCCGTAAAGTCTACTTGTGAGTCGTCTACCCACAAGTAGACTCCCTACTGCCTCCTTCCCGTCCTCCTGGTCCTCGAGGCCGCCCCCGCGGGTCCGGTCCGAAGCCCGTCGCACAGGAGTCCGCGGCCACAGCCGCATGGTAGACCCGAGCTGGGTCCCCCGTGGCGAGGTCGATGCGGGCTTCGTAGTCGTGGTCGGATGCTGGCAGGCCCGCACCCCTATCTGCTCTGAAGCCACACCGCAGGCCGAGTGGGTCGCCGATCCGGCTGCCCACTGCGGTAAGGAACTGATCGCGATGGCCCGG